>JBIIRT010000036.1:0-26266 GCA_044341405.1 Daejeonella sp.
TTGAATTGATCCTACTGATTGAAACAGATTCCTCGTCGTGCCTCCTTCGAAATGACGGTACTAGCATCGCCAGTTCGAACACATAAACCGTCATTTCGAACACGCGAGTACAATTATTCCATTTAATACTACCCTATCGCGTGGAGAAATCTGTTGAGTTTGAGTAGAATACAAATAGGTTAAAATTGAATTGATCCTACTGATTGAAACAGATTCCTCGTCGTGCCTCCTTCGGAATGACGGTACTAGCATCGCCATGTTGAAACAGATTCCTCGTCGTGCCTGCCTGTCCGGTCAGGCTGGCCTCCTTCGGAATGACGGGTACCTAAAACTACTGCAAATCCCCCAGTTTTATCTGGAATAGCTTATCCCATTTTTTTCCAGTAACAAATAAACGCTTTCCTTTCCTGTCCCAGGCAATGCCATTCAATACAAAACCGTCAAAATCTTTCATCGGCCTGATTAAATCAGAATATAATTCGCCGAGGTCTGCCTCAGCAGTAACTTGTCCGTTAGCCGGATCAATAATTACAATACGATTGGAATTATAAACATTAGCATAAATACGACCTTCAATAAATTCGAGTTCATTTAGTTGACTTACTGGTCCGTTCTGATCATATACCTCGATGGAACTTTCCTGCATATAGGTATCCTTGTTCAGGATATAAATTGTGTTGCTGCCATCGCTGCTATAGATTACTTTCCCATCATTACACAAACCCCAGCCCTCCCGCTGGTATTGATTTGGAAATTCACGAAGTAATTTCAAGGATTTGAGATCATATTCCAGACTGATATTATTCTGGTAGGTTAGCATTAGAATTTTATCACCTAAAATTGTAATTCCTTCTGCAAAAATCTCATCTCGAACCTTTGTGATTTGCAGTACTTTACCTGTAGCGGGATCTGTTTTTCGTATACTGGATTCACCTGCTAATCCATCACTTTCATATAAATATCCATTATAGAACTCCAAACCCTGGGTATAGGAACTGGTATCGTGTTTAAATACCTGCTGAACCACATAGCCCAATTTCTTAGGAACTAAAGTAGATTTCACAACGATATTAGTACTGATCTCTTCAGGCTCCGCTTGCCCTCGGTAAATCTTCGCGGTAATTGCTTTTATTCCTAATTGAAGATCTCCTGTGGGTACAGCGACAGATTTTTCATCTGAAGCCTTTTTTAGCTTAAGCCCATCAGCAAAATAAACAACAGAATCGGCCTTCTCATTAAGCTTAAGTTCAAGATTTACGGAATCTCCAAGATTTACAGAAGTTCCGGCCTCAGGCATCACCCAAGCAGAAGATTCAGCAGCCTGCTTGTTATCATTTGCACATTGTGAGAAAAACAAAATGCTGGAGACTGTGAAGCAAATAAATTTAAATCGCATGGTACTATTTTTTATAAAAGTTCCTGAATCTCAGGGCCAGAATGCATCTTCTGTGTGCCTGATTATCGGATCTCCAAATTTATTAAACAAGATCGAAATAATATCAAAACGAACTTGATTCTGATGATTCATCAGATGAATATATTCACCAGCTGCCATAGCCAGAAGTTTCTGTTTGGCTTTACTGACAAAATCTTCGGGCTCAGCGAACCGATTATTCTTTCTGGCTTTAACCTCAACAAAAATAATTACAGGATTCTTGTAGGCAATAAGATCAATTTCTGCTTTCCTGAAGATCCAGTTTTCATCTAATATCTCATAACCCTTATCCTCAAGATACTTTCTTGCAAGCAATTCACCTTGATTCCCAAACACATTATGCCGGGCCATTACTTCAGTATAACAGAACCCAGGAACAGTGAAATACCTTTCTCTACCTCTTTAACCTGCATGTACCTACGCATAAGAATTGCCTGATTGTCAGCATCCTGTTCAGCTTGTATTTCATCCCGTATTTTCCGAAGTATCCTATCAACCTTGCGCTTTTTTAGATGAAAAATACCGCCTAGTATAGTCGACTTGAGATTTTCAGCTTCATTTTTTACATAAATCTTCCTTTTTGCATACCAGTTCTCACTGAGAATATAGGGAGACGAAACCATTGCTATAGCTAAATCAGCAATCTGATGATCTGAGTTCTTAATAAAATCCTGCTCAGAAGGAAGTTCCCCATTCTCAAGCTGTTTTTTATATTCCTCGATAATTTGAATACATAAAGGATGCTCAAAGGTGACATCAGCGAGATTGGAAATAATATAAGGTGCAATGTAGGTATCAGTAATATCATCCCAATGAACCAGTTCATGCCCATAGTTAAGAAGCAGCCGAACAATCTCTTTCTCCTGTGCCTCATCTGTATCAGAAATTCCTGTTTGCTCAAGAATATCGGGATCCTGAACAAGCTCAGGCTGAACCTGCTGAGGATTGAAATTAGTATCCTTTTTTAGTTTACCCAGACGAATTTTATTCAGCTCGGAAATAAGTACCCTTTCTTCGATCTGTAGCAAAGAGCTGCACTCCCGCACGAAAACAGAAGCCTTGATACCATCAGGGATTTTGGCAATACTCTCCACAACCTCTCTGATTATCCCAGCTCTTTTAATCGGATCATTACCCGCATCCCTCAAAAGAATACTAGTCTTAAAAAGTATAAAATCCTTTTTACTTCCTTCGATATGACTTTTAAATGCAGCACTTCCGAACTTCTGCACATAAGAATCAGGGTCATCACCATCTGGAAAAAGTACAATTTTTACATTCAAACCCTCCTCCAGAATCATATCCAGACCCCTTAATGATGCCTTGATTCCCGCATCATCACCATCATAAAGTATCGTAATATTTTTTGTAAACCTGCCGATCATCCTGATCTGCTCAATCGTCAATGAGGTGCCGGAAGAAGCAACCACATTCTCTATCCCCGCCTGATGTACTGAAAGCACATCTGAATAACCTTCAACGAGATAGCAGTTATCCTCATCCCGCATAGATTTCTTTGCAAAGAACAAGCCATAAAGCACATTAGATTTATGATAAATATCGCTTTCCGGCGAATTAACATATTTCGGAACAGCCTTGTCCGTTTTT
Source organism: Daejeonella sp. (assembly GCA_044341405.1). Lineage (GTDB taxonomy): Bacteria > Bacteroidota > Bacteroidia > Sphingobacteriales > Sphingobacteriaceae > Daejeonella. The sequence goes on from JBIIRT010000036.1 coordinate 3,044, forward strand.
AAGGTCCTGCCTCCGAAACCTATAACCCTACCTGTAAAACTATGAATAGGGAACATGACCCTACCGCGGAAACGATCATAGAACTTATCATTTTCCTTTCGGATGGTTAAACCAGTTTCTTCAAGAAACTGAATATTATAACCCTCAGTAAGACCATTTTGTGTCAAAGCATCCCATACATCGGGTGAATATCCCAACTCAAACTTCTTGATAATATCATCCCTGAAACCACGCTCTTTAAAATAACTTAATCCGATACTTTTACCTTCGTCAGTCTCAAGCATTTGCTGCTGAAAAAACTTAGCTGCCCAGGCAGAAACGATATAGAGGCTTTCGCGTTTGTCATTAACTGCTTGTTCCTCAGGAGTATTCTCTACCTCTGCAATTTCAATACTGTATTTATTGGCTAGATAACGAAGCGCCTCCGGGTAAGTAGCTTTCTCATGTTCCATAATGAAACGGACAGAATCACCTCCCTTGGCACAACCAAAACATTTGAAAATTCCCTTTCCAACGGAGACGTGAAAAGAAGGTGTCTTCTCATTATGAAAAGGACAAAGGCCAATCATACTGGTACCACGACGTTTCAAGGACACAAAATCGCCAACAACCTCTTCTATACGAGAAGTTTCAATAATCTTATCAACGGTGTCCTTTGGAATCAATTTTTTATTGCTGGAATTTAAAAATAGTGAAAGTATTTATTAACCCGACTGAAAGATAAATTTAAAGATTAATTAGCTCTTGCTGCCTCTAAAATAAAAATCGTGTTAAATTACTTCTGACATAAATTAGTATGTGTATTTGAGAGATTTATAACTTATTCGCTTTACCTTCTAGTTCGGCATACCATTCGAGACCATACTTACGGATAAGTGGTTCCTTCAAAAATTCATAAACAGAAACTTTCAGCTCCTTCCCAAAAGCACATGCGGCACTGCAAATGCTCCAACGGTCATAATGAAGTACATCAAACTCGGGGTATTTAGTGATACGAATGGGGTATAAATGGCAAGAAATTGGCTTCTTCCAAGCTATCTTACCATCTTCCCAAGCCTTTTCAATGGCACATTTACTTATTCCATTCTCCATGATCACGTAAGCACATTCCTTGTTAGTATCCACACAAGGTGTTGTATAATCGCCTTCAAAATCCTTAACATAGGTGCCGAACTCTTCAATAACAGCAATTCCCTTTTCTGTCATATAAGGCTTTACCAATGGATAAATTTCGTCTAAAACTGCCAATTCATCCCGCTCAAGGGGAGCTCCCGAATCACCTTCAATACAACAGATACCCTTGCATTTATTGAGATTACAAACAAAATTTTCATTGATTACATCTTCATGAACCAATGTGCTTTGTACTTCGATCATACTTACTATTTTACTAAACCCAGAGGGTACTTTAATCCATCCACGGTTATAAGCTCGAGCGTAACCGAGCCTACAAGGATTTCAACATGTGCCTTTACAGGAATTCGGTTTGCATCGTCTGTTATCCAAAGGTATAATTTACTATCCTTTCTGAAAATTCTTCCGGGCTGTATCGACGGACTAAATTTAATACAATTGAAAGTGCCTAATACAGTTTTTACACGTTCTCTTCCAACAAATTCTACTTCCAGTTTACTAATTCCATCTCCCAGAAAATAATTCATGCTGAATTTATCGCCCTGTTTTAATTTTGAAATATCCAGACTCCTGGCGAAAAAATAAGCAGAAACAACATCAAAGGTTTGTCCGTTGCCCTTAAAAGTGCCTCTATTCGAAACTACCCTTTTCTCATCCTGGTAAAATCTAGCTTTATCATTTCGACGGTAATTAGCCTCACGGATATTCTCTGTATATAAATAAGGGCATAATGTTTCCTTGTCAATGTAGGAGTCGTAACGATTTCTGACTTTATAAAAAATATTAAAAGATCCTGCTGTGCGGCCTTCTGCAAAAAGATGAAAAACGGGGCGATTCTCAAACTTAGCATCAGTATCCAGTACTTTTATTGATGCTTCTGCTGCAGTAATAAAGCCGTAACGAAGTCTGTAACTAAGATTCTCACCAGCTTTAAATACAGGTTCCTTAACATTTTGTAAGCCCTGTGCAAATGCTGTTGAAGCAGATATCAGCAGAATAAATAAAAAATGTGTTTTAATCATTTGATGTTTAGTACAAAAAGTAACAACCGAATCAAGTCTGGGATGACACCCCGAATCGGGGTCCGAAACTGTCATAATAGAATTGTCACTTGCGCTTGAAAATAGGCACTGTAGAACAAGGTTCACCATACATGATACTTTTAGCAACATGACTGAGTTTTACAGTAAGCTCTATATAGGCTGAAGCGGGGATAGGAATTTCACCACAACCTTTAATTACAACACGCTGATCCCGATACTTTTCAAGATCCATTTGAGTTAATTTACGATCGAATAAAACCGTTTCAAGTACTTCAAGGGTTCCAAATACTACAGTTTCTGCGAAGGGGGCCATCTTATTAGCAAGCAACATATATGCCCAAGTTGGAACGATTGCATCAGCTGAACAACCAATGGCAATATGTTTACCGGAATAGGATTCCCAATTATGTTCTTTTACGAATTCTCTGAAATCTTTCTCCCGGAGCATTAAACCATGGAACAGATTATCTTTAATATCATAAAAAAAACGTTCTCCTGTCGGATAAAGTTCTGCCAGATCAAAGCTTATGAGTCCGCTTTCAGCAACTCTATTAATTATATTTTCCTGAACTTCCATCGTCTATTCAAATTATTAAACAGCTAAATTCCTGATATTCCAAATCGGCTGCAAAAAAAATCCGGAAGTGAACAAACACTTCCGGATACAAAGTTAATGAAATTAGATGTTAAAAGAATTTAACACGATTGTCTTCAATCTTGGAATTGTCACGTAACACCTTGAAAGCCTCCCCTGAAGAACGCTGTACAAGGGACTGAGATACCTGAACCTTTTGTTTAAAGGCATTTGTAAGGGGTGCAGGTTTACTAAAGCCATTCACTATAAAAACAAACACACCCTGATCACCTTCAATTGGTTTTGATAATTTACCTGGCTGTGACCCAAAAATGGTTCCAACCAATACATTTTCCTGTGAAAGTCCTGGAATTACTGGGTTAGCAAACACAATATTCTGAACTGGTGTTACCGCTCTGCCAACTTTCTGAGCAACCTGATCTATTGACTTGGCTCCTGCTAATGCCTTTTCCATTTTTTCTATAAGCATACGCGCTTTTACCTGCTTCAAAACCATTGGCTCTATATCCTTCTTAACCTGATCAAGAGGAAGTGTTCCTTTCTTAAATACATCAATTAGTTTGGCTACCACAAACTTATTACCCATTTCAAACACCTGATTTGAAACATCTCCCTTATCAGCATCAAAAGCCCATCTTACCAATTCACGTGGACTATCTAATCCGGGGATACTAGACTGAGTGGCTGTTACATTATCAGCAAGCAATTTAACATAAGCTGCTTTTTTTGATTCAGAATCAAAAGTTTCTGCATTTTTTGCAAGGGTCAGAAAGGCTGTTGCTTTTGTATAAGCTCCCTGTTGAGTTTTGTTACTTGCTGCAAAGGATTTGTCTACAATGGCAACTTTAGCTACCCTAGATGAACCTATTTGATTGTTAATTTTAATGACGTGAACTCCAAATTGGGTTGTAATTACTTTCAGATCTCCAGTTTTACCATTAAATACAGCTTCTTCAAATGCAGGTACCATCGCTCCTCTGCCAAAAGTACCAAGCTCACCACCTGAATCTTTTGAGGCGTCAGTGCCATATTTAGCAGCAAGCTCTGTAAAACTAGCTCCTTTGGCAATTAAGCCCCTGATAGAATCTGCTTTTGCTTTTGCTTTATCAATTCCACCTTCAGTTGCGGGGTTAAGCAGAATATGACTCGCTTTTACGGAATCAGGTCCAACTTTGATATCCAGAACTTTTGCCATTTTGTAAACACCCTGAGAGTACAAAGGTCCGATGAATGCTCCATTTGATGAGCTAAACACTGCTGAATCAAGTGCAGGATCTAATTGCCCTTTGCGAACGTAAGAGATTGGTGTTTTGGTTTCAGCGTTAATACCCACAAATAATGAATCATTTGTAGACGCTCTGAACTCAGCTGCAGTTTTTGCAACCATTGTCTTAATATCCGCAGAATCAGCTTTTGAAGGGTTAGCATCAAAAACAATGTATTCAAATGAACGTTTCTCTAATAGATTGTTAAATCTGTATTCATTTTCATTGTAATAATCAGAATAATCCTGATCAGTAAGCTTAACCTGATTGTCGGCTACAGAACTATATTCCAGATTTACAAAATTAAAATTGGCTAATTTATTTCTCTGATCATAATCTTCTCTTGCCTCAAGCGAGGTAATGTAAAGACTATTTTTAATGAGATTATTATATTTCTGAGCCAGTTTGTTCTCACGGATACCGAGTAAAAACGCTGTCCATTGCATACTAACAGGACTAGATGCTGGCTGAGATTTAACATTCTCAAGAAATGCATTTAGTTGCATTCTATTTAGCTGTCCGGTTTTAGGATCTCCAAAATTCTGTATGATCTGAGGATCAGGATTCTTTCCGGATACCAAATCATTCAACTCGTTCTTACTTACCTGCAGACCCAGACGACTCATTTCCTTACTCATTAAAATCTGTGAAACCGATTGATTCCAAGTATTTTCGATGATGTAAGATGTCATTTGAGGATCCAGATTACTCTGACCCATCTGCTGCTTGAAATTGTTTGTGTTCTGTTCTACCTTTTCGTTGAATTCCAGAATAGATATGGCCTTTCCGTCAACTTCCCCAACTTCAGTCTGATTCCCCTGCATAAACGACCCACCCATCTGTACTGCGTCGCTTACTAAAAATGCAACAATTGCAAAACCAATAGCCCCAACGATAATTATCCCTGCACGATTCCGCAAAAAACTCATTATTCCCATGTCCGTATTTTTTTTCTAATATAATTTAAAAAGAGGGCGCAAGATACAAATTTTGGAAAATAAACAAGAGCTTAATTTGTGGAAGAAATTAGGGTGTAATTTACCAATGTGTCAATTACTTTGAGTGAGTTGGGCTTTGGTAAAAAAACTCCAAAATATTGTGAGAAATGTAGCCTACAAAAGACTATTTACTTGACTGTGTCCGAAGAAATTAAAATTGTGGCAACAATAATCTTATTCTTAACTTAACATGCGTTCGATATAACATTTTGCTTTGCTAAGTTTCAACTGAAGTTTTTCTCTCCTTTTAGAAATCAAGGTCTGTGTCTCTTTACCCGTGTTCTGCCCTATTTTTTTGCGGGAAATTTAATTTTATCATGAGATTCTTATTGCAAAAAAGATAGAGCTGCCAACCAGGTTTGTTTAATAGGACCTAAGGGTCTATTAACGGAAGCTACGTCGCTAGCGCACGTTCAAGTATTCTTGGTAAAATAGTGCTTTAAGAATCAAAAAATCATTTATACCCTTTATGCAGGATCAGAAAACTAGCCCTTTCTTCCCGTTTGAAGGGTATGTCCCAATTGCCCTGATAACTAATTTTGGTTGGTAGTAAGGTTTTGTCTTCACCAAAATAGCCCAGTTCAATATTCATTTGAACATCAAAATCAAAAGCCAGATTACCATATTTCATATCAACATAACGCCCCAAAATCTGAAAATTACGCATATCGAATATGGTGACCAGCTCCTTAATCATCATCCCGCCTGCGGTCCATGCCGACAAATCCGGTTTTAGGGCCACTTTAAAACGATATACCGGTATTGAATCAAGGTAAGTTCCCCTGTAAAATGTATAATCGTAATACTGCCTCATATTTGACGTGAAAATCTGAGTTTTATTGCCAATAAAGGGAACGCCTTTAATCGGCTTACCCGGACTAAAAATCAAGGTTTTTAACTTGTCCTTGTAGGATTCATTGCTTTCTCCTTTTGCCCCCGAAATTGGAGCTGAAGGAACGAAATCCGAATTATAGGCATTCATAAAAATGTAGTCGAACATTTCTACGGTATAGAGAGAATATTTCCCGTTTCGTTTATAAACATTCCCATCATCCTTCTTCTCAAGGATTTCCATTTTATAAGGGCCAGTGTTATTATGATAAACTCTGCGATAGATTTTACCTTCAACCGAATTCTCTTTATTATAAGTAAAAATACGGTTTTCAGCTGTAAAACTGTATTTCTTCATATTTCGAAAAGCCGCATAAAAACTGGTGTCATTAATAACCTCATTAATGAAAGTCTCAATAGTAAGGCGTGTTGAGGTAATTGTAATTGCGGAATCGATCGTAACAGTAAGTACAGTATCAGGGTTAAAACGCGGGATTTTCTGAGCTAAACCTATACTGCAAACACTTAAAAGGCTCAGAATTAAACATATTTTCTTCATATAAATTTCAAAAAGGCATATATTTTCCCATGTAGGTAAATGTTATTAGTTACCCAACTGTTTAAGGGCAATGTATGCCATGAGTCCGGTACTTAATTTGAGTGATTCTTCGTCCACATCAAAGGTCGGAGTATGTACAGATGATGTAATGCCGCGCTCCTTGTTACCTGTACCTAATCTGTAGAAACATGCATCAGAAACTTGTGAATAATAAGCAAAATCCTCTGCTGCCATCCAGATATCAAGATCTAAAACATTTTCTTTACCCAAAAAGTCTTCAGCATATGCTCGAACCTCAGCGGTTAACTTTTCTTCATTAATCAGAAACGGATATCCGCGAACAATATTAAAATCGCATCTTCCACCCATCGCTTCAGCTATGCCTTCGGCCATTTTCTTCATTTTCTCATGAGCTCTGGCTCTCCAGTCTTCATCCATGGTACGGAAAGTACCTTCAAGATAAACCTCATTCGGAATTACATTGGTAGCACCATTGGCAATAACCTTACCGAATGAAAGCACCGATGGTGTTTTAGGATCTGCTACACGGCTAATAATTTGCTGAAGCGCAATAATTATATGAGATGTAATCAGAACAGGATCGATATTTTGCTGTGGTTGCGCACCATGACCACCTTTTCCGTAAACAGTAACATAAATTTCGTCGGTTGACGCCATGTATTTACCAGAACGAAAACCTACTTGTCCGGCCTCAATTAAAGGCATAACATGCTGTCCAATTACTGCATCAGGTTTTGGATTTTCAAGAACTCCCTCCTTAATCATCATATTAGCACCACCAGGTAACTTTTCTTCTGCAGGTTGAAAAATTAGTTTCACAGTTCCGCCGAATTCTTTTTTTAGTTCGGTCAGAATCCTTGCAGTTCCAAGAAGTGACGAGGTATGTGCATCATGGCCGCAGGCATGCATTACACCAGCGTTTGTTGATTTGTATGGGACATCATTTGCCTCAACAATAGGCAATGCATCCATATCTGCTCGCAAAGCAACAACCCCTTCAGAAGGTTTTTCTCCCTGAATAATGGCAACTAAACCTGTATTTGCCATCTTCTGGTACTTGATTCCAAGTTCATCCAGCTTCTGTGCCACAAAAGCTGAAGTCTGGTATTCATGAAAAGAAAGTTCAGGATGAGCGTGTAAATGCCTGCGATTCTGAACTACATCGCTGTAAATCTCTTTTGCAAGAAGGCTAATCTTATCTTTTAACATTACTTAAGGATTATCATTTCAGAAAATATGAACATAGAATTATAATACTTCTTAAGTTCATTCATTAACTTCTCAGCCTCAAGCCGGGTTCGAAAATCTCCGACTCTTAATTTGTAATTTGGTTGCGTATAACTGATATACGAACCAATTCCAGGATATCTAGTTTTAAACTTCACTTGTTCCGAATAGACCAAAGCCCGATCCAAACCCGAAAAAATCTGCACTCTGAAACCAGATAAAGTGACGCTATTGCCAGAAACACCTGCCCTGTTTAATTCTAAACGACGTGCAATCAGACTATCAATGAGCGGGTCTTTCGTAACTGTAACTTTACCCCTTTCCTGAGCTGAAAGCTGTTGGAAACACATTATAAGAATAAACCCGATGAGTACTTTCCAATGCATTCCTTTAATCGGCTCCTATTCCATGACAGTTTTTATACTTTTTGTTGCTTCCACAAGGACAAGGATCATTCCTGCCTATCTTTTGTTCCACCCTAATCGGCTGAGTTTTTTGCAATTCTCTGGTATCATCAACAGGAATTCCCCCCGACGACTGATTAAGTTCAGGTTTTGAAACCTTTAATTTGCTCAAATCCTGACGTGGCTGAGGACGGGCCTCACGCACCTGACCTGGATCCTGTGAAGGAATATTCCCCTTGAAAAGGAAGCTGACAATATCTTTATTAACGGTTGCAAGCATCTGTTTGAACATGCTGAATGCTTCCATCTTGTACACAATCAAAGGATCTTTCTGCTCATAAACAGCATTCTGTACCGATTGCTTCAATTCATCCATCTCACGAAGATGCTCTTTCCAGGCATCATCAATCAAAGCAAGTACAACGCTCTTCTCAAAGGCCTTAAACACCTCATAACCCTTACTTTCAACTGCTTTTTTAAGGTTTGTTGCTACCTGAACTGAACGTAATCCATCAGAAAATGGTACTACAATATTCTCAATCTGATCACCGCGCTCTTTAAAAACATCCTTCAAAACAGGAAGCGTTTGGCTTGCGATTGATTCAAGTTTACGGTGGTAGAAATCATTTATCTTTTCAAAAACTTCATCTGTAAGGGTTTGGACATTACTTGCCGCAAATTGCTTTTCAGTGAGCTCAGGATCGACAGAGAAAATTCGGATTACCTCCAGCTGGAACCCTTCAAAATTGCCCTGATCCTTGTATTCAGAAATAACATCCTCTACCACATCAAAAATGGTATTGTTCAGATCAACATCCAGACGTTCACCAAATAACGCGTTCTTACGCTTTGCATAAACTACAGAGCGTTGGGAGTTCATCACATCATCGTATTCGAGTAACCGTTTTCGAACACCGAAGTTATTTTCCTCAACCTTACGCTGGGCACGCTCAATGGATTTGGTGATCATTGAATGCTGAATAACTTCGCCTTCTTCAATTCCCATTCTAACCATGATGTTGGATATCCGCTCAGAACCAAATAAACGCATCAGATTATCTTCAAGAGATACAAAAAACTGACTTGAACCCGGATCTCCCTGACGACCTGCGCGACCGCGCAACTGTCTGTCGACACGGCGAGATTCATGCCTTTCGGTTCCAACAATAGCCAAACCTCCGGCATCTCTTACACCAGAGCCAAGCTTAATATCCGTACCGCGGCCAGCCATATTGGTTGCAATAGTAACCGTCCCAGCCTGTCCGGCCTCCGCCACGATATCCGCTTCCTTCTGGTGAAGTTTCGCGTTCAGAACATTATGCTTTATACCTCTTAACTTAAGCATCCTGCTCAGTAACTCTGAAATCTCTACCGAAGTTGTACCAACAAGTACCGGCCTGCCCGCCTCAGTCAATCTTGTAATTTCATCGGCTACAGCATTGTATTTTTCCCTTACAGTACGGTAAACCATATCTTCATGATCCTTACGCTGTGCAGTCACGTTGGTTGGAATTTCAACAACATCCAATTTATAGATCTGCCAAAGCTCACCGGCCTCTGTTACTGCCGTTCCGGTCATACCACATAACTTATGGTACATCCTGAAGAAGTTCTGCAGGGTAATGGTTGCGTAGGTTTGGGTCGCATCCTCAACCTTAACATTTTCTTTCGCTTCAATTGCCTGGTGTAATCCGTCAGAATAACGACGGCCGTCCATGATACGACCTGTTTGCTCGTCAACCAGTTTGATCTTTCCCTCATCAACAATATATTCCACATCGATCTCAAAGAGGGTATAAGCCTTAAGTAACTGATTTACAGAGTGTATTCGTTCAGATTTAATTGAAAAATCGCGCATTAACGCATCCTTCTTATCAATTTTTTCTTCAGTTGAGAGTGCAGATTTTTCAAGATCGGCAATCTCAGTACCCACATCTGGCATCACAAAGAAGTTCTGGTCTTCACCAGCAGCGGTAATCAGCTCAATACCCTTTTCGGTCAATTCAACCTGATTATTTTTTTCATCGATCACAAAGAAAAGCTCGGCATCTGCCTTTGGCATTTCCTTATTCTGATTTTCCATGTGATAATTCTCTGATTTGGTTAGAACCTGCTTCATACCGGGCTCACTCAGAAATTTGATCAATGCCTTACTCTTTGGTAAACCACGGTGGGCTCTCAAAAGGGCTAAACCGCCTTCTGTCGGACCAGCATTGCCTTCATTGATCAGTTTTTTAGCTTCGTTAAGAACACCGTTTATGAAATTTTTCTGGGCTGTTACCAAACGTTCAATACGTGGTTTCAATTCATAGAATTCATGCTCATCGCCCCGGGGAATAGGTCCGGAAATAATTAAAGGAGTTCTAGCATCATCGATCAATACCGAGTCAACCTCATCGACCATTGCAAAATGCAGTTTACGCTGAACCAGACTTTCTGGATTCAGTGTCATATTGTCACGCAGGTAATCAAAGCCAAATTCGTTATTAGTGCCGAAAGTAATATCCGCCAAATAAGCTTTACGACGTTCTTCAGAATTTGGCTGATGCTTATCAATACAATCAACTGTTAATCCGTGAAATTCGAATAATGGTCCGTTCCATTCAGAGTCACGCCGTGCCAGATAATCATTCACTGTTACGATATGGACACCTTGACCAGATAATGCATTCAGGTAGGCGGGCAAAGTTCCAACAAGGGTTTTACCCTCCCCCGTTGCCATTTCGGAGATTTTACCCTGATGAAGTACAATACCCCCAATCAGCTGAACATCATAATGAATCATGTTCCATGTCACTTCAGTCCCGGCGGCAAGCCAGGTATTATGGTGTATAGCCTTATCCCCCTGAATAATGACATTCTTTTTTCGGGCTGCCAATTCACGGTCGGCCTGTGTAGCAATTACATCTATTGTTTTATTCTCCGTAAAGCGTCGGGCAGTATCTTTCATTACTGCAAAGGCCTCAGGTAATATTTCCATCAAGACTTTCTCAAGTTCCTTATCACGGTCTTTCTGCAACTTATCTAACTGATCATAAAGCGCCGTTTTTTCATTAATTGGCAAATCTTCTGATTCCGCCTCGGTCTTCACAACCGCGATTTCCTTATCAATATCTTCCAGAAACTCCTGAATACGGGCTTTGAAATCTATGGTTCTTTGCCTTAATTCATCATTACTGAGGGAATGCAGTTTGGAATATTCTTCCTTTGTTTTCTCAACCAGTGGTTGAATCAGTTTTATATCACGATTGGATTTGCTACCGAAAAGTTTACTTAAAAGTCCTAACATTTGTATGTGCAATATTGAAATTCAACTTATACAAGAATTACGCCATTAGGTTTGCATAGTCACTTTGGCATAGTTCAAAGGGCAAAATTACGATTATTAATGAGAAATTGGGCTTCACAATTCTTCATAAAGATTTTCCGATGTGGGTGATGTTGTTATCACTAACCAATTTACCTGTGGTTGGTCTTCCCTTTGGTTGTTGTTATCACCGACCACTTAAAAGGCTTAGGAGTCATAATAATTGATTTTGAAACCAATACCTGTGTGTTATAGGGCAGTTCAGCCCTTTCCTACGGAGTATTTCCGACAAAAAATTACGTTTTATTTCAAATTACTTATAGCCGGAAGATACCTCCTCCGGCAAGGTTTATTTAACCTGGGGCTGTTTTTCATCGTGACGGGCAGCCCCTGCTGGCGCACTCGTGTCGCGTGTGCTAAATTATAATACCGGAACGCGCGGCGAACGCACCAGCACGGGGGGAAGTATAATTTATTTTATTACCTGATCACCCGGGTATTTCCACCATTCGCTATTGCAATATCCATTGGCTTGTTCGTTTTCCAGGAACCGGCAGTAAAATCAGGAATCTTAACAGTCATTTGATTTGCTACTGACAATTCGGTTAATGGGCCGATTGCGCTCCATAATGCCGCATCATACACATCCTGATCTAGAGGCAAACCATTCCGGAGACAATCGATTGTACGCCAATCCATTAAAAAATCACCCCCACCATGAGCCCCGACCTGCTTTGCAATTTCACCCAACTTTTTAACAATATTGGGCTCATACTTCTTTTGTAAGGCTTTGAATTCATCATCCGAAATCCAGGTTTGAGCATCAGATCCTCGCCAGGTCTCAGGAGTGGCTTCACGGGCGACAGAAATTTTTTCAACAGGGAACTGGATTGCAGTAGCCTTGGTTCCACTTATTACCAATCCGTCAGATTTGGGGCGTGGTGAAGTAACATCATGTTGCAGCATAATAGTGCGGCCCATACTGGTGCGTATGGTGGTGGTATTCATACTGCCTCTGTAAGGCTTATCGACATATTGCTTATAAAAATCATCCTTAGCTGCCATTTTTTTGGCCAAATCATTCATCATAAAATCATTCCCTGAAACTGAAACCAGAAACTCGAATTTATCTCCCCGGTTGATATTCATTACCTGAGCAATCGGACCCAGTCCATGCGTTGGATACAAATTACCATTCCTACCGATATTTTCCTTTAAACGCCATTGATCATAATATTTATCTTTTGAAAAATGCCCATAAAGCAAATGATGAATATAAGCACCCTCACCGTGTATGATCTCTCCAAAAAAGCCCTCTCTGGCAAGATTTAACATCAAAAGCTCATAAAATCCATAACAGGCATTCTCCATCATCATACAATGCATTTTGGTTCTCTCTGAAGTTTCAACCAATTGCCAGCACTCTTCCACTGTTTTTGCGGCAGGTACTTCGATACATACATGTTTACCCTGATTCATAGCATAAACAGCCATAGGAGTATGCAATTCCCAAGGGGTAGCAATAAAAATCAGGTCGATGTCTTTACGTTCACAGACCTTTTTCCAGTCCTCTTTGCCGGTATAGGTGTCGGGTTTGAAATTGGTCTTTTCGATTCTCTTTTTTGCTGAATCTAATCTGTCTTGTCGCAGATCACATAAAGCTTTTATATCGACCCCTTCCAGAATACTTACCTGGCCCAGATGCGCCGGTCCTCTATTGCCCAAACCAATAAATCCAATCCTAACAACATCCAGCTTTGGTGCTGCATAACCTGACATATTAAAATGCTGTACACGAGCTGACTGTTCCGGCATTGCTTTGCCATTCATTTCAGACTCTGAAGCGATACTATTCAATACTCCTGTACCTACTACGGTAAGCCCGGTCATGCCGGTAAGTTTTAAAAAATCTCTGCGATTATTTTTCATGATAGTGTGCTGTTTTTTTTAAATGTTGATTTTCAATGCTTGAAAAGATGAAACAAAGAATTATTAGTCATTCATAGGATTATTGATCTTAAATTCTACTACTTTATGATGCTACCGGACTATCCTATTATTTCACAAACACCGGAAATAACTTTTCAGCATTTGTCCGGTATATTTTGTCGACAACTTTCCGGGGCAGTTTTAGTCCTTTAAATTCACCTTCAACCTTAGGTACACGCATCATTTGATCATCGGTAAAAAATTTCCAGTGGCGCATCCAAACCTCATGTGCATGCTTTTTTATTCCCTCCGGATCTTTTATCCCTTTATTAACTATATCCATAGCAGAACTTCTCAAATCGGTACCATAAACAAGTCTGTCCTGGTACTTTATAAAAAAATCATGCACTTTTTGCCATTCGGTTAATGCCTGATATTGCAAATGAGAAACCCTTTCGGCCATATCAACACTCATGTTTGGAAATTTATCCAGCCTTTTTGCCAGTTCATCAACGCTCCATTCTAAACTCCCCAAATGTGCCCCGATAAAAATCAGATCAGGATGTTTTTCAAGCATTCGGTCTCTTGCATTAATATAATCTTCGTAAGATGGACGTTCGGGATGTAAGTACATATGTTCTTCGGGATGGGCACGAGCGTAATCCCGGTTTCCATTTACAGTCATCTTCTCCAAAGGCAACCAGGAGTTTCTATGTTCACCGAGATGTCCGATTAATGGGATATGGTTCTTAGCCAGGTAATTAAGTATTGGATCAAAACGGGGGTGGTCAATCATAACCAGCTTACTATTTTCATCCTTCAAAAAAAAGCCAATATTCTTCCATACTTTTACTCCCACTGCACCATTTTGCACTGATTTTTTAATATAAGTGATCGCCTCATCCTGCCATCCCTCCTTATTAAAGTTGTCGAGTGAAAAAGCAGTAACCCAGGCATTGCGTCCAGGAAATGCCTGCACCATCTCCACTGAAAACTTCTGCTGTTCTTCAATTGGCTTACCGCCTGATTTGAAAACATTCAAATTGAGGAATTTAAAATTATCCTCTTGAGCTTGATTTATGAAAACCGTATCTGCATAGTTCTGGATATGCATATGTGCATCAATCTTTGGAACAGACTGAAAATCTTCCTGGGTATAGAATTCCTGAATTGAGCCCTGATTGCCTGCATTCGGACTTTTAACATTCGTGCAGGAGTAAAATAATACAAGAATAGCTATTATGCCAGGATGTCCAAATCGTACGATTCTATTCATTTATTTGCAATTAGGGGATCTAAGAAAATATGCTATCACAATCATCCCTCAATAAGATTGCTTGATTTACTGGTATTTATTTCTCTCAGAGGAATTTCATCAGTTTAAATTAGCATTTAAATTACTGAATCCCGTATGATTTTCAATTTGTATGGTTCATTTACATTTGTTCATTTGCTAATTCGCCCTATCTTTACAGCATGAATATCCTCTTACTTGGTTCGGGTGGACGCGAATGTGCTTTCGCTTCAAAAATGGCTGAAAGCCCACATTTATCCCAGCTTTATATTGCCCCTGGAAACGCAGGAACACTAGCCTATGGTAAGAATATAAATCTGAAGTTAACGGATTTCGAAGGTATAGCTGCCTTTGTTTTGAAAAACAATGTTCAGATGCTTGTTGTTGGCCCTGAAGAGCCCTTAGTAAAAGGAATTCATGATTACTTTCTCGAACGAAGCGATTTATCACATATTCCTGTTATAGGTCCGCAGAAAGAAGGTGCTCAGCTTGAAGGCAGCAAAGATTTCTCGAAACAGTTCATGATTAAACATGGTATTCCGACTGCAGCATTTAAATCATTCACCAAAGACAGTCTGAATGAAGGCTTAATATATCTTGAAACTCAGAAACTTCCGATTGTTTTAAAAGCAGATGGCTTAGCTGCCGGTAAAGGGGTTTTGATATGCGACAGTCTGGATGATGCAAAAACTGAACTTAAGGCCATGCTGGCAGATGCAAAATTCGGAGAAGCTAGCAGTACAGTGGTCATTGAAGAGTTTTTAACAGGAATTGAACTATCTGTATTTGTTCTAACGGATGGTAAATCTTACAAAATTCTGCCTGAGGCGAAGGATTATAAACGGATTGGTGAAGGCGATACAGGTTTAAATACTGGCGGAATGGGTTCTGTTTCTCCTGTACCCTTTGCTGATGCAAAATTCATGCAAAAAGTAGAAGACCGGGTTATCATTCCAACTATTGAGGGTTTGAAAAAAGATAATATCCCCTACAAAGGATTCATCTTTATTGGTCTAATGGCTGCAAGTTCTGCAGATGGCAAAGAGCCTTTTGTAATCGAGTACAATGTTCGCATGGGCGATCCGGAAACGGAAAGTGTAATTCCAAGAATTGAAAGCGATCTTATCGAGCTTTTCAAGGGTGTTGCTGAAGAAAACCTTTCTGAAAAAGAGCTGAAAATATCTCCAAAATATGCAGCGACTATCATGATTGTTTCAGGAGGATATCCCGGAGAATACTTAAAAGGTAAAACGCTTTCAGGAATAGAAAACCTAAGAAACTCCATTGCATTTCATGCCGGTACAGAACTTGAAAACGGTATAATAAAATCAAGTGGCGGCAGGGTAATCGCGATTACATCACTTCAAGACAATCTATTTGATGCTGTCCAGAACGCAACTGCCGATGCAGGCAGAATTTATTTTGATGGCAGATATTATCGGCCTGATATTGGCGCTGATCTGATGTAGATCAATTTAATCTCAGATAGATTTTAATTCTTAGTGGGAAATATCTGATTCAATTTATCTAACAGGTCAGGTCCGCGAAGATCTCGTCCAATAATTTTTCCATTTGGATCAAGCAGGAAGTTTCTGGGAATGCTACTCACCCGATACAATGCAGCCGCTTCACTGTTCCAGTATTTTAAATCAGAAACATGCTGCCAGTTCAGATTATCTTTACGAATTGCGGCAAGCCAGCTTTTTTTATCCCTGTCGAGTGAAACTCCAAAAACTGTAAAGCCTTTATCCTTGAACTGATTGTATGCGTTCACCACATTCGGGTTTTCCTGTCGGCAGGGTCCACACCAAGCAGCCCAAAAATCAAGCAAAACATATTTACCTTTTAAGGTGGATAATGGAATCGCTTTACCGGAGGTGTCCGATAATGCAAATTCGGGAGCTATGGCACCAACTGAGGTTTTCTTTTCAGAATCTAGGTAATCTTTTATCAACTTAGCTGTCGAACTTTTTTGAATTACTAAACTCAGACTACCAAGGAGACTATCCGCTTCAAAGAAATTAAAACTGCTACCGGCAATATTTGGAATTAATAATAGAGATGCAAAAGCCTTAGGATTTTCTTTCAAAAAAGTCTTTTGATATTCTACCAATTTCAAGTTAGCATCTCTGAATGGAATCCGGAATAGCATGGCAATAGAATCTTGAGAAATCCCGTTCTTTGATTGTAATTCAGCATCTTTTCCAATCTGATTTAACTTCTCATAAAACGGTGCTTGCCCTGAACTTAATCGCTGCATATCATCCTGAGCTTGTGAACCGTTTACGAGCGATTCATTAAAATTGTCATTAATCAAAACAGAGATATTGCCATGATCAAGAATGAACTGTTTAGATTTTTTCGGATCCTTCTTATAATCCTGATCAATAGAAAAGAACACCGGGACAGGTTCAGTAAAGTCGCCTTTAATACTAAACTTACCATTCTGAACATCTACTTTTTGAACCTTAGACTTAACATTACTAAAAAAGGAAGTTTCTGTAAAATAGAGGTTTTTAATCTCCGGGTTAGAGACCGTACCATTAATCGTAAAAGATGCTTGCTGGGCAAAACTGATCAATGGACAAACAAGGACGCTTGAAAAATATAAAATGAAGTTGAAAAATCTCATGTGCAAAAAAATTAATCCTTCAAAATTAGTACTTATTAAATGATAATTTCTTTTAATATTGAGTGAAACATTGAAGTTAAGCATGTCTTGAATTAAGAATGATAAAAATGAATAACATGATCAGTGATTACCCAAAAAATATCCGAAATAAATTCAAAGAATTATTTGGACAGAATCCACTAATCGCACGCTCACCGGGTAGGATTAATATGATTGGTGAGCACCTTGATTATAACATGGGTTTTGTATTACCGGCTGCGATTAACAAAGCAATTTGGCTTGGCATACAGAAAAGGGATGATGATACCATTTGCATTCACTCCCTTGATTACAATGACGATTTTCATGCCAGTATTGATGCCATATCCCCATCAGGCAAATTATGGCCCGATTATATTCTAGGGGTAGTTAAACAGATTCAAAAAACACATAAACTAAGTCATGGTTTTAATATAGTATTTGGTGGGGATATCCCTCCCGGTGCCGGATTGTCTTCATCCGCAGCTTTAGAATGTGCAATGGGATTTGCATTGAATGAACTCTTCCGACTTGATTATGCAAAAATGGATCTGGTTAGAATCGGGCAAGCGGCAGAAAATGAGTTTGTAGGTGTAAAGTGTGGCATCATGGATCAGTTTGCGAGTGTTTTTGGCAAGAAAGAGCATCTTATCCGGCTGGATTGCCGGAGTTTGGAATACGTTTATGTGCCATTTCATGCAAAAGATATCAAAATATTACTCTTTGATACGAGGGTTAAACATTCCCTGGCAGATTCAGCTTATAATGAGCGTCGGGAGCAATGCGAAAAAGGGGTAAAACTGATACAGGAATACCATCCTGAAGTTAAAAGTCTGAGGGATGCCAATCAAGAGATGCTTGATTTATATGTAAAAACTGTTGATGATACTGTTTACTGCAGATGCACCTACGTTGTTTCAGAGATCAAACGACTTTTAAATGGTTGTGAAGACCTCGAAAAAGATGATCTGATTAGCTTTGGCAAACTGATGTTTGAGACCCATGCCGGATTGAAAGACCTGTATGAAGTAAGCTGTACCGAACTTGATCTGCTGGTTGATCTGGTCAAAGACAATCCGGATGTTCTTGGCGCCCGGATGATGGGTGGAGGTTTTGGGGGTTGTACGATTAATATTGTAAGAGCAGAAGCAGCTGAGGCTATTATCGAAAAGGTTTCTGATGCTTACTTATCCAATACTGGAACAGAAATGCTTGTTTATGAAGTTGGTATCGAAGATGGGACGGAAGTTAGTTGAGAATGGAGAGTGGAGAATTGATAATTTAATTTAGTGCCTATAGATAATAAGGAATCTGGCTCATTTTGACAATTTAGCCTTATTTAAATATACCTGTTCACCAGATTCTCCAGATATTCCTGCTTTCCACTTCTAACTTCAGGCTCCCCCATTTCAACGGCAAGGTTTCTCAGATCTTCCAGACTCAGTTTTCCTTTTTCAAAATCTTTGCCTTTGCCTGTATCAAATGAGGCATAACGATCGTGGCGGATCTTTTTATAATCCGAGTGCTTCAAAATATTATCCGCAGCAATCAATGCACGGGCAAAAGAGTCCATACCGCCAATATGAGCATAAAACAAATCGGCAGGATCAGTTGAATTTCTACGAATCTTCGCATCAAAATTAATACCTCCACCACCAAAACCTCCGGCTTCAATGATCACCAGCATCGCTTCTGTCAATTCATTAAGATTATTCGGGAACTGGTCGGTATCCCAGCCATTCTGATAATCGCCACGGTTTGCATCCATTGAACCGAGTAAGCCTGCATCCGCACTCACCTGCAGTTCATGCTGAAAAGTATGGCCTGCCAGGGTAGCATGATTAACTTCTATATTTAACTTAAAATCATCCATTAGATCATACTGACGTAGGAAACTGATTACAGTGGCGGCATCGTAATCGTATTGATGTTTACTTGGCTCACAGGGTTTCGGCTCGATGAAGAAAGTACCTTTAAACCCATTTTTTCTGGCATAATCCCTTGCCATGTGTAGGAATTTAGCGAGATGCTCCTGCTCACGTTTCATATCGGTATTTAGCAGACTCATATATCCTTCGCGACCTCCCCAAAACACATAATTCTCACCATTCAAAGCGATGGTAGCATCCAAAGCTGCCTTTACCTGTGCTCCGGCATGGGTTAGAACATGAAAATCAGGATTGGTTGAAGCTCCATTCATATAACGGCGATGCGAAAAAAGATTGGCAGTGCCCCAGAGTAATTTCACTCCACTGGCCTTTTGTTTTTCTTTTGCATAAGCGGTAAGCGCCTGTAAACGACGTTCATTTTCTAATACATCATTGCCATAATCAACTACATCTACATCATGAAAACAGTAATATGGCAAGTTCATCTTGGTAATAAACTCAAAGGCTGCATCCATTTTATCTTTGGCACGTTCAACCGCATCAGTTTTTGTATCCCAAGCAAAAATATGTGTTGGCTCTCCGAAAGGATCTGCTCCGCTTCCAACAAATGAATGCCAATATGCACAGGCAAAACGCAACGTTTCTTTCATCGTTTTTCCGGCGATGATTCTGTTCTCATCGTACCAGCGAAATGCTAATGGATTATTGGATTCAGGGCCTTCATAGTTTATCTGACCTATACCTTTAAAAAATTCTTTGTCTCCTGTAATGATGTTTGCCATGCTAAAATTTTATGTTTTCGAATTTATAGAATTAAATAGTAATTAGTGAAAAACTATGGCGCTAATGTTTCGCAATCAGTAAAAATTGAGAAGACGCGATCCCTCCACCTGGCAAAATTTTCGAATAGAAAACTATTGCATTCGCTCATCAGGAAGACGATAGTTCTGATTGTTTGACAAAAACCTATCTTTATGATCAGTACTATAATTCCATACTTCGACATAAAATACATCCCATGAAAACCTATCTCTTAACCTGCCTTAGCCTATTTATCTGTATACAGCTTCATGCCCAAAATCATGAAGAGTCAAACTACGACGAGTCGAAAGTACCAAACTATACACTTCCGGATGTTCTTAAAACGAGAGATAATAAAACAGTAAGCAGCAAAAAGGTCTGGGAAAAGAATCGAAGGCCTGAAATACTGGCTTTGTTCGAAGATCATATTTACGGGCAAGTACCTAAGTCTTTTGAAGATATTCGGTTTTCAGTCATAAGTGAAACTAAAAACAGCATGAACGGTAAATCAAACAGGAAAGAAATTCTGATTGAGGTGTTCAACCAGGGCAAAAGTGTCAGGATTAATCTGGTTCTATTTATTCCAAATAATGCTACTAAGCCCTCACCTGTGTTTTTACTAATCAATAATCGTGGCAAAGAGAATACTGACCCCAGCCGCAAAATCATAAGTGAATTCTGGCCTGCAGAAGTTCTTATTGATGCAGGATATGCCATTGCAGCTTTTCATGTGAGTGATCTTGCTCCGGACAATAAAGATGAGTTCATGAATGGGGTCATGCAGTTATACCCCGAACAGTTGAATGCAGATAATGGCATGCGTGCCATCGGTGCCTGGGGATGGGGGGCAAGTAGGGTGATGGATTATTTTGAAACTGATAGGCAAATCGATGTAAAAAAAGTAGCACTTACAGGGCATTCGAGGGGCGGAAAAGCATCGCTTTGGGCAGCAGCTCAGGATCAGCGGTTTGCAATCTGTATCACTAACTGCTCAGGAAGTACAGGAGCAGCATTAGCACGCAGACAGTTTGGAGAACGGGTGAGAAGAATAAACACCTCATTCCCGCATTGGTTTAACGCCAATTACAAAAAATACAATGATCATGAAGCGCTTTTGCCGGTTGATCAGCATATGCTAATTTCTCTGATCGCTCCCAGACCGGTTTACGCTACAAATGCTTCAGAAGATTTGTGGGCAGACCCCAAGGGCACTTTTTTATCCCTGAAAAATGCGGAAGGTGTTTATGGTTTATTTGGTTTGAAATCAAATTTGCCTGAGGTTCCGCCCGGATTGAACACGCCTTTAACAGAATCTCCTTTAGCTTATCATAATCGGGAAGGAAAACATGATATGACCGTTTACGACTGGAAGCAGTTTATAAAGTTTGCGGATTTTCATTTTGGGAAGGGGAAGTAGGGTTTTCATGTCCCATGGGCGGCGAGAACACCAACAACATGGAAATTGCGCCTAGCCGTACGATTAGGCAAGCCTATCCGTATTGATATCCTATCGAGCAAACCTACAAATGCCCCGTCAGTAATTCTTTCCACTCCTGATAAATCGGTTCGTAATCCTGGGATTTTTGAGGTTCGATCTTACGAAGTGGTTTCAAATTTGCGAATGCATTTTCAGTATTGAATTCACCAAAACCAATACCGGCACCAATTGCTGCCCCTGTGCTGCCTTCATTGCTATACAATTCAACAGGAACTCCACAAGCATTCACAAATGCTTCAATAAAAAGCTCACTCGAAAACATATTTGCTTTACCGGCACGTATGAGTGCGGGTTTCATTCCGTTCTCACGCATAATATCGAGTCCGTAACGAAAAGCAAAAGCAATACCTTCCTGAACAGCCCTAAAAATATGTGCGCGGCTATGAATATTAAGATCAATGTGGTGAAAGTGGGCACCGATATTCTTATTATTCAACATTCGTTCAGCTCCATTGCCAAAAGGTAAAATCCTTAAGCCATTACTCCCAACTCTGATGGCGGAGGCTTCATCATTCATTGCACCATAAGCAATCCCCGGTGCAATTACATCCCGGGTCCAGCGATTCAGTATTCCGGTTCCATTGATGCATAGCAATACCCCGATTCGTTTTTTTTCTTCAGAAAAATTAACATGAGCAAAGCTATTAATCCGTGATTGATGATCAAAAGTCAATTGGTCTGAAACCCCATAGATAACCCCGGAAGTACCTCCATTAGCCGCAACCTCACCCGGCTTTAAAACATTCAAAGAAAGAGCATTATTGGGTTGATCTCCAGCCTTATAGCTTATAGGAATACCTGGGTTTAATGAAAGTCTGGCGGCTATTTCGCTAGTTACTCTTCCATGATCCGAGAATACAGGTTGTATCTCCGGGAAAATATCCTCCGAAAAACCAAAATAATTGAAAACCTCTTTAGAGAGCTCATTTCTTGTAAAATCCCAGAACACCCCTTCAGAAAGGGAAGAGACGCTGCTATTGATCTCTCCGCTAAGTTTCATTCCAATAAAATCACCGGGAAGCATCACCTTGTATATCTTTTCAAAAATTTCAGGCTCATTTTTCTTCACCCATGCCAGTTTTGATGCAGTGAAATTTCCAGGAGAATTAAGGAGGTTACTAAGACATTTTTCTTCACCAATAGTCTGAAATGCGCTATTCCCAATCTCCACTGCCCTGCTATCGCACCAAATGATGGAATTGCGTAATACCTTATGCTCTCTATTTACCAATACCAATCCGTGCATCTGATAAGCAATCCCTATTGCACCAACGGATTTCGAATCGTACAATCCTGTTGAATTTGCTTTAATAATAGCTTGTTGAACATTTTCCCACCATGTATCAGGCGATTGCTCCGCCCATCCAGGATGTTCAGCAATAATTGCAGTTTCAGTTTCAGGATATTGAACAGTACACAGGCATTGTTGTGTTTGAGAATCGATGACAGATACTTTAATAGAGGAAGTGCCGAGGTCAATACCGAGTAGTAGCATGCTGGTTGTTAGTGGTTAGAAGCTGGTTGGTTAGGCCGAATCATTTCAAATTTATCGTTAATTTCTTTAGTCTTTGATCTTTGTTCATTAATCCAACCAATATCCAGGAAGATTTTATTATGAGCAATTGATTTGAATGAACAACAAAATAAAACTTATAACTTATTACTTATTACTTATTACTTATTACTTATTACTTATTACTTATTACTTATTACTTATTACTTATAACTTAAATAAGTTTCTGATAAGTCCTCCACCATAAATCGGGCATCTCGCCTGA
>JBIIRT010000127.1:0-7472 GCA_044341405.1 Daejeonella sp.
GTTTGAAGAAGCTGCTAGACTTATTGTGATGCATCAACAAGGTTCTACTTCATTAATCCAGCGAAAGCTTAAATTAGGGTATAACCGGGCAGGTCGTATAATTGATCAATTGGAGGCTGCTCAGATTGTAGGTCCATTCGAAGGAAGCAAGGCCAGAGAAGTATTAATACCTGACGAATATTCTTTGGAACAGTTCTTGAACACATTAGATAATAATGATTAATTAAATTAAAAATCAAATGAAGAAGTTACTTATAGCTGCATTTCTTATTATAGGTTCCATGATGAGTGTGATGGCACAGAGTGAGACGAAGGCAAAGGTAATTTTGGCAGAAGTTTCCAAAAAGTACCGCAGTTATGACGTGATTAAGACTGAATTTTCATATACCCTTGAAAATCCGGAAGCTAAAATCAAAGAAGTTCAGGCGGGAACCTTATTTGTAAAATCAAAGCTTAATAAATATAAGGTGATATTGAAAGGGCAGGAGTTGATTAGTGATGGTAAAAGTCAGTGGACTTACCTTAAAGCGGATAAAGAAGTTCAGGTGAGTGAGGTTGACAATTCTGCCGATGCATTGAATCCTGCAAAATTATTCACCATTTATGAAAAGGGTTTCAAATCGGTTTATACGAATGATACCAAGGTGAACGGAAAAATGGTACATAACATTGATTTAAGTCCGACGGATACCAAACGCAGCTTTTTCAAAGTAAAACTGCAGATTGATAAATTGAATAAACAAATTGTGAATGCAATTATCTTCGATAAAAATGGAAATCGTTACACTTATAGCATCAAGACCTTTACGCCAAATATTAAAGTACCTGAGTCAACTTTTGCATTTGATGCCAAGCTTTATCCGGGTGTAGAAGTGGTGGATTTAAGATAAGAATCATAAAATTTAGTTAAAGGCTTCAAACTATAAATGTTTGAAGCCTTTTTTGTTATTTTTGGAATATAATGACCCTAAGTTATACCCAGCATACTCTTGATAAGCTTGAAGCTCTGATTAAAACGCTCGGATTTAGATTGCGTTATGAAAAGGGTAATTTTAAGACTGGGTCCTGTATTTTGGAAAATGACAGGATCGTAATTGTCAATAAATTTTCGAATCTGGAGAGCAAAATTAATTCATTGGCTGAACTGCTTCAGCGATCAGAAACCGATGAAAACCTTCTTGATGAAAAGCAAAAGGCATTCCTTTACGTGTTGAAACAAACAAAAATAGAGTTTTGAAGATTACATTTTTAGGAACAGGAACCTCTCAGGGTGTACCGGTCATTGCATGTGACTGCTCGGTTTGTGCATCCGAACATAAGCATGACAAGCGTTTAAGGGTATCTGTTCTGATCGAGGATCAGGGAAAGGCAATTGTGATTGATTCAGGACCTGATTTTCGTTATCAGATGCTGAGGGCGGGAATAATGCGACTGGATGCGATTTTGTTTACCCATGAGCACAAAGATCATGTAGCCGGTCTCGATGATGTGCGTGCTTTTAATCATAAACAACAGTCTGAGATTGATATTTATGCCCATATTCGGGTTCATGAGGCACTCAAGAAGGAGTTTCATTACATATTCTCAGGCAACAACTATCCAGGTATTCCCCGATTAAAGATGAATATCATTGAAGAAAATCAGACCTTTGATGTTTCAGGAATTGCTGTAGTACCGATATCGGTGATGCATTTCAACTTACCCGTCTTTGGTTTCAGGATAGGAGACTTTACTTACATCACCGATGCCAATTCAATATCAGAAGAGGAAAAGCAAAAAATAAGAGGCTCAGAATTTTTGGTGATTAATGCTTTGCAGAAAACGAAGCACATCTCACATTTTACTCTGAATGAAGCCCTACAATTGGCATCTGAGATTGGGGCAAAAAAAACCTATATCACACATATCAGTCACAAAATGGGTACGCACCTGGAAGTATCCAAAGAATTGCCGGAAGGGGTTTATCTGGCATATGATGGATTGGAATTAGAACTATAAATTCACGAATTTACCTCTTCTTTATTAAGAAAATTTGTTTTCGCTTCATGGTTTGGTTGTTACCGGTTATCAGTTACCTGTTGCCAGCGAGTCCTAGTGAATTGTGCAAATAATGATGATAAATTTAGATTGCAGAGTTGAGAATGAAACCGTGAATCGAAGTCCATCCACCCATCGCATAGAGGGATCTCCTGAAGATGTTTAGAAATTTCAATTTAAAATTTCCGTCCTCGTCGCTAGCCAGGTAACAGCAAACTGAAAACAGATAACATCCTTTTTTGTGCCCAGGAGCAGATTCGAACTGCCACACCCGTTAGGGCGCCACCCCCTCAAAGTGGTGCGTCTACCAATTTCGCCACCTGGGCATTTTGTAACTATGAGTATCTTATAAGGCCATCAATTTCTTCAAACTAATTAACCTTTTTTTTATTTTTTGCGCTTTTTGACGCTAAATTGAGTGTGATAATAAAACAAAATTACGGTGCAAATATATAAGATTTCCTATAATTTGATTGCGAAATGCAACTTAATACTTTTAAAATTTCAGAGATGATTTTTCATTTTTTAAACAGTCTGCTACTCTAGCATAATGAGCTAATTTTTATGAAAATTGGTTCTTGCAAATTGTTTATCTATTGCTGGGGGTGGTTTGTTAGCTTATGAACTAAAAGCACGAATAAAATTCTGGAGTGAAGCCTGGATAGTGATATAAACTGGTAATTGTATCTTGTTTAAATGCATTAAAAGCCTTATGAATAGCTTATATGCAACTATTTATTAAATAGATTCAACAATTCTATCCTGATTTGATTGTTTAATCTATAAGATGTTAATCTTTTATCATCAGTTAGCGACTTTCTTTCAATTGCATTTTCGACACTGAATTGTTGATTTAGTTTTTCGTTTAGATCTTTAATCAGATTAACCCGAATCCTTCTTTGATTATCCAATGATTTATTACTTGTATCCAAGATATCATTAACATCATTGGTGCTCAGGAATTCCTCATTATTTAGTTCTAAAAATTTTTCTAATAATTTTCTTTCGGTTATAGTGAAATCAACGATACTATTCTGAATACGATGCTTCTTAGTCCACAATAAAAATGATACTATTCCTACGATCAGGATTGCAATTAAATAATACCAGTTCTTTGATATTCCTGTATTGTAAAATGTACCCCAATAAGTAGAATTCCGTTTAAGTTCAGAAATGGAAATTTTATTTGAGTTACCCCCGTTTTTCTCCAAAAAGGACTTAATTGTATCGTTATTAATAAACTGATCGAATCCAAAATCTATAATTTTGCCATTATCTTTATAAAACCGTACCTCATTGGACTGAGGATCAATAATATATACATTGCCTTTATCAGTATGCAGGAATATTTCTCCTGTCCAAAAAATTGCTTCATATTTCTTGAAAGGAAGATCAGAATTCAGCTTACCTAAAAAATCCCAACTATTCGTTTTAAAATCAAAACGGTATAAGTCATCTGAATATTCATCGATTAAATTTTCAAGGTATTTTGTAACTCGAGAACCACCTGTGTAAAAAACATCAAGCTTTTCGTTATAACCATTATAACCACTTGAAATTGGAATATGAATTTCATTTTTAGGTTTTAGTATTTCCCATTCTTTTATTTGATCATCAAAATAGCTAATCACCGAACTGTAATTCCAAAATCCTACTCCTCCTGCACTATAAATAATTCCTTTTCTTAAAAATTTAGTAGAAAAATAGTTATAGCCACTGTGGTAAGTATTATCAACTCTGATTAATTCTTTTTTTCTTACATAATAGTCAAAAACCAGACCAGTACCGTCAATTGTAAATCGAATTTTTTCTCCATTTTCAAAAAAAAAGTAATTACTTTTTACCTCTCGTGGAAGTTGAACTAAAATACTAGTATCTAAAGTGATTTTCCCTTCTTTTAACCAACCGCTTGATACTTTCTCAACTAATAATTCCTGTGTTTTCAGATTTATTTTGGAACGGTTTTGAGATTTTGGCTCAATCCATGACAGATAGCGATCTTCGGCAATAAGGTCTCTCCCAGATAGTAAAAGAATAAAAACAAAAATTATCTTATAATATTTAACCATCTAATTGGCTGTATAATGATTGATGCTGGAGAATTTTTTTTTAATCCAACTTACATGTATAATTAATCGAAAATAATATTTTTCTCTAAATAATAACCCCAATACTGTAAAGCATTGGGGGTTATTAAAGGATTAATCAACAAGACGAATTTATAAATATTTATTTTTGTATTCCTAAATGTTCATGCATTTTTCACTATGAATATTATCTATTTCCTTTAATTATAAATTTTATAAAGCCATAAAAAAAATTAAAAAAATTAAATACTTTCTTCATCTATTCGTTGGTTTTTACAAGGTGGTTGAATGGAATGATATTTCTAAGGATTTCATTAAACTGTTGTGGTAAAACAGATGGTATGTTAAAATATGAATTAATTTTTCTATTTTTTTTTCTCACAACTCACAATAGCATATCTTAAATTGACACCATTAGTCTTTATAAAAGAATCCATGTTTGTTTCTGCAGCGAAACTAATTTTTTAAACTGATTTAAATTGAATTTGTTATGTGATTCGTGTGAATTCACAGATAATCACATACTTTTTAGCTGTGAATTCCTAATAAAAACTTCCTTTTTGCCATTTGTATTTTTAGGAATAGCTAAGCGAAGTATATTGAAGGAGGGTACTCCATAATTTGGAACCTTATGCCTTTTCGTTAATTGAAGATTACGCTTTTTGAGGTTTTATATCCTAAATATTGGATGCTCATTATTTTTATCGATAAAATTGAATAGCGCTACTAATTTAACGAGCGTATTATTTAAAAAAAATTAACTTTGTAATTCTAGTTTAGACACCCAAAGAAGACGTTCAATGATTCATTTTTTTGTCTCCCCAAAAAACAAAGTTTTTGCTATTCAAACAGCTGCTGAGATCACTCAGGATGATACAGAAAAACTAAACTGGCTCTTTGGGGAAGCACAGAGATCAGATCAAATGGTCTTGTCGGGCTATCACGTGGGTCCGAGGGCTGCGATGATTACGCCATGGAGCACCAATGCGGTTGAGATTACTCAGAACATGGGTATTTCAGGCATCATCCGCATTGAGGAATTTGAAAAAGTTCCGGCAGATTTTAACGCCTTCGATCCAATGCTTTTTCAGAAATATACGGAGCTGAACCAGGAGCTCTATACGATTCATATCAAGCCTGAACCTATTCTTAACATCAGCGATATATCGGCTTATAATCAATCCGAAGGACTTGCATTGAGTGCGGAGGAAGTTGATTACTTGAATAAATTAGCTATTAAACTTGAGAGGAAGTTGACGGATTCTGAGATTTTCGCCTTTTCACAGGCCAATTCGGAGCATTGCCGTCATAAGATATTCAATGGTACTTTTGTGATTGATGGAGAAGCGAAACCGACTTCCCTGTTCAAACTAATCCGTAAAACGTCTGAAACGAATCCCAACGATATTGTTTCGGCCTATAAAGATAATGTGGCCTTTGTAAAAGGTCCGAGGCTGGTGCAGTTTGCTCCTAAAACTGCCGAAAAAGCTGATTTTTACGAAGAAAAAGAATTTGATTCTGTTCTTTCCCTAAAAGCCGAAACGCATAATTTTCCGACAACTGTTGAGCCTTTTAATGGCGCAGCAACCGGTTCGGGCGGGGAGATCCGCGACAGACTGGCAGGGGGACAGGGTTCATTACCGCTAGCCGGAACAGCTGTTTATATGACTTCGTATTCGCGTCTCAATTCCCAGCAGGATGACAACGCTCCAAACAACCGTCTGTGGGAGAATGCCATGCCAGAACGCCCATGGCTCTACCAAACCCCGATGGATATCTTAATCAAAGCGTCTAATGGTGCTTCAGATTTTGGAAATAAATTCGGACAGCCATTAATTGCTGGTTCTGTATTGACCTTTGAGCATGAAGAAAGTGGCCGTAAAACCGGCTATGATAAAGTAATTATGCAAGCAGGTGGCGTGGGTTATGGTAAACTCAATCAGGCGATTAAACATAGTCCGAAAGCAGGAGATAAAATTGTAATTCTTGGTGGAGAAAATTATCGCATTGGAATGGGTGGTGCCGCAGTTTCTTCGGCAGATACCGGTGCTTTTGGTACAGGGATTGAGTTGAATGCGATTCAGCGTTCTAATCCTGAAATGCAAAAGCGTGCAGCAAATGCCATCCGTGCTTTTGTTGAAAGTGATCACAATCCGATCGTTTCCATTCACGATCATGGTGCGGGAGGACATTTGAATTGTCTCTCTGAACTGGTAGAATCAACTGGCGGACTCATTGATATGGATAAATTGCCTGTTGGTGATCCAACCTTATCTGCAAAAGAAATTATTGGTAACGAATCACAAGAACGTATGGGTTTGGTGATCGGCCAAAAAGATATAGCCATTTTAAAACAAATTGCAGATCGTGAGCGTGCTCCGATGTATGAGGTAGGTGACGTAACAGATGATCATCGTTTTACATTTGAGTCGAAATCAACTGGATTAAAACCAATGGATTATGCTTTGGAAGATTTCTTTGGAAGTTCTCCGAAAACCATCATGGCTGATAAAACAGTTCAGCGAAGTTATACTGAGCTTGTTTATACTATTTCAGATATCCCGGCGTACCTGAATCAGGTGTTGCAGCTGGAAGCAGTGGCTTGTAAGGATTGGCTGACTAATAAAGTTGATCGTTGTGTGGGTGGGAAGGTAGCAAAACAGCAATGTGCCGGTCGCTTACAATTGCCCCTAAATAATACAGGTGTAATGGCGCTGGATTTTAAAGGCAAGGAAGGTATTGCCACTTCCATCGGGCATTCACCAGTAGCGGCATTGGTTGATCCGGGTGCGGGCTCGCGTACGGCCATGGGCGAGGCACTATCTAATTTAGTCTGGGCGCCATTAAAGGATGGTCTGGCTTCTGTTTCGCTTTCAGCGAATTGGATGTGGGCTTGTAAGAATGAAGGTGAGGATGCCCGTTTATACGAAGCTGTTAAAGCTTGTTCCGACTTTGCTATTGAACTGGGAATCAATATCCCAACAGGGAAAGATTCACTGTCTATGAAGCAGAAATACCCGAATGATGAGGTTATCGCCCCTGGTACGGTTATTATTTCGGCAGCTGGAAATTGTTCTGACATTACTAAGGTGGTTGAGCCAGTATTAAAGCGCAATGGCGGGAAAATATACTACCTCAATTTATCACAGGATACATTTAAACTGGGCGGTTCATCTTTTGCTCAGATTTTAAATAAGGTTGGAACAGAAGTGCCAACTATTATAGATTCAGCCTATTTCAAAAAGGCTTTTAATGTTTTACAGGATCTGATTAAAGATCGTAAAATCAATGCCGGTCATGATGTTGGCAGCGGTGGTTTGATCACTACTTTATTGGAATTAAGCTTTG
>JBIIRT010000128.1:0-7458 GCA_044341405.1 Daejeonella sp.
AGGTGTGCTGATCTCTGAAGAACCGATCACCTATTATACCGCATTGGACCTGCCACCGAAAGGTATGCCTGTGGTACAGTGGGATATGTATGAAGCCGAATCTATCGGATATGAAAAATTCGATATTCTGAGCCAGAGAGGCATCGGACATATTAAAGAAGCGGTCCGTTTAGTTCTCGAAAATCAGAAAACAAAACTGGATATCCATGCAGTGAGCTCCTTCATGAAGGATCCTAAAATCAATGAGAAATTAAAAATAGGAGAAACTATCGGTTGCTTTTACATCGAATCACCTGCCATGCGCCAGCTGCTGAAAAAGCTGGGATGCGAGAATTATCTGACACTCGTTGCCGCAAGCTCAATCATTCGTCCTGGGGTAGCTTCATCGGGAATGATGAAGACTTATATCAGCAATTACCATGATCCCGAAAATGTCGAATACCTGCATCCAGTGATGAAAGAGCATCTTCGTGAAACCTTCGGCGTGATGGTGTATCAGGAAGATGTGATCAAGATCTGCTACCATTATGCCGGACTTGACCCTACGGATGCCGATGTTTTGCGCCGGGGTATGAGCGGAAAATACCGTTCTAAAAAGGAATTCGATCGCCTGGTTCAACGGTTTTTCGACTGTGCCAAAGAGATTGGAAGGGATGAGAAAACCACCGAAGAGGTTTGGCGGCAGGTTTCCTCTTTCGCAGGGTACAGTTTCTCTAAAGCGCACTCCGCTTCATTCGCTGTGGAAAGTTACCAGAGTCTCTTCCTCAAAACTTATTATCCTATGGAGTTTATGGTGGCCGTACTGAATAATTACGGTGGTTTTTACCAGCGCTGGGTCTATGTCCATGAGCTACAGAAATCGGGTGCCAGGGTACATTTACCCTGCGTAAACCATAGTGAGGCGAAGGTTAGCATCAGGGGTAAAGATGCGTGGCTCGGTTTCATTGGCCTCCAGGGCTTGGAGAGCCAATATCTTGATCTTATCCCGGCAGAACGGGAAGCCAATGGCCCCTACCGCGACCTGGCTGATTTTATCAAACGAACCGGAATCACACTCGATCAGGCCATTATCCTAATCCGTATCGGAGCCCTCAGATTTTGCGGAAAGAACAAAAAGGAGTTGCTATGGGAAGTACATAATTACCTCGGCAGCAAGCTGGTACCGAAACAAGATAGCGAACTGTTCTGTACCGAAGCGAAGGAACTCTATCTGCCCGAACTGGAAAGCTCGATACTGGAAGATGCCTATAATGAGCTCGAATTATTAGGCTATCCGGTAAGTATGAGTATGTTCGACCTAATGAAATCGGATTACCGGGGAGATGTAGCAGCAAAAGATTTACCCAAGTACCTCAACAAAACAATACGCTTAGCAGGCAATTACGTCTGTGAAAAGACCGTCCGCACAAAAAACAATAAGAAAATGTGGTTCGGCACTTTTCTGGATGCAGATGGTGAATTCCTGGATACAGTTCATTTCCCGAATACTACTCCTGCCTATCCTTTCAGAGGAAAGGGCTGCTACCTGATCCTCGGAAAAGTAGTCGAGGATTTTGGCTGCCCCGCAATTGAAGTCGAAAAGTTTGCCAAACTCCCAATCAGGGATAATCCAGTTTTTTAATAGATTGACTGATCGGCAATAGCTGGTCGGTGATAACACCGACCAGAGGACTAATCCCTGCTAACCAGATTAATGACAACCAATAAGCTGGTTCTACAACTCAAGTAAACAACTCACCGCCGGAATAGTATGCTGAACCCCATTAGGTTTAATCAAGCCGGTTTTATTATCTCTCTTAAAGACCACCACATTATCGGTGTTAGTATTACCTACTAGGACATATTCGCCATTTTTACTGACCATGAAGTTTCTTGGATGTTTACCTCCGGTCGACTCATGTCCAATCATGTTTAATTTTCCGGTCTTGGCGTTAACGCCATAAATCACAACACTTTCATGCCCTCTGTTAGTGGCATAAATAAATTTATTATCAGGCGAGAAATGAACATCAGACGCATAAGTCACTTCCGAATACCCTTCTGGCAACATGGTTAAACGCTCAAGAATTGTTAAGGCACCAGTTTTCTTGTTTACTTTAAAAGCAACAATAGTATTTGATAACTCGTCCACAGAATAAGCAAAATTGCCATTCTCATGGATTTTAAAATGACGAGGACCTGAACCTGCAGCTACCTGTACAAATGGAACAGAAGCAGGTTTCAATTTTCCATTATCTAAAACTTCGTAAATCACAATTTTATCTGTGCCTAAATCAGAAACGTATAAAAATTTACCATCGGCAGATGGAATACTGGAGTGTGGATGTGGCTCCTTCTGACGCTGTGGATTCGTACTGCTTCCGGTATGTTTGACATAATCAGAGGCTTTAGCCAGCGAACCATCTGCATTTATTGGAAACACAGTAACACTTGCATCTCCATAATTGGCGGTATAAGCAAACCTGCCCTTTGGATCAATACTAATATGTGCAGGACCTTTACCGCCCACAGACTGCTCATTGACTTTACTTAACAAACCTGTAAAAGCATCTATTTTAAAGGCCATAACCGCACCATTACCATCGTTAAGAGTACCCTTACCATAAATTGAATACAAAAAATCCTTATTCGGACTGAAAGCTAAAAAGCCGGGACCATTGCCCTCAGTAACCGTTTGCAACTCTTTTAGCGTACCTTTTTGCTGGTCTAACTCCAGCACATAAATTCCTTTGCTACCCCTTACCGACGAGGAACCTACATAAATGATACCTTTTGTACCTGGTTGAGCTACAAGCTCAGAGGAATCTGTAATAATCATGGCCAGAACAAATCCTAATAAAATTAACTTCTTCATAGTTTCAAAAATTTATAAATATTTCAAGTTATGTAAAAAAATATATCTAATCAATTATTGGATGTTTTAAATGGATTTTTTTGAAGATCAAAGGGCTTGGAAAGATCCCTGATGTACTCTACTAACTGCCAGTGTTGTTCATCCGAAAGCTTGGCTTTATAGCCCGGCATAACTCCTTTACCTTCCCTTATCTTCCAATATAAAGCTCCATCGCTTTGTCCCATCAGATCATCATCCTTAAAATTAGGGACCTGCTGACTGGTGTGCTCCATTGGATAACCCTTTCCCTGGTTTCCATGGCAGGACATGCAGTATAAATTATACAGCTCCTGAGCCTGAGGAAGCGTTAAGGGTTCAACAGGATATGGATTATATAAAGTATCAGCCCAGGCCGGAGCCTTCCAATCCTGAGGTTGAGCATTATAAGTATCGGTAAACGACACTAATGATATACCCAAACAACTAATCAAAAGAAAAAATCTTAAAATCCTCACGCGTTTTTCTATTTATTTAAACAACTTTTTAACTCATTTTACATTATTTCCCTGAACCTTTTAGGCCTGCCGGACGATACTCGTGGCGCTTGGCAGTCCATTCTGCATCTCCATATTCACTCAGACTTACTTTTCCCTGCATGGTATTTGCCTCGGCTGTTCCTGTAAATGTATAATTTATACGAACACCATCCTGTGTATACGAACTTCGCATCAAAATCTGTTTACCATGAAGTGCCCCATCAAGATCGCGGGAGCCTATACTTGCGATATGTGTACCAATAAATTCATTCCCCTTTTGTTCAATCATTAAAGTCTGATCTACTGTACTTGCAGAAAATTTCATTTTAAGATCCCACTGCCCACTAAGATCAAAAGCAGGTTCTCCGGTAACTTTTTTTATCAGAGGCGGATTGCTTAGGATTGAAAATACACGATCTGCAATTAATTTCTCTTCGCCGGACTGAAGTGTTGGTGTATGAATACTGATATTCGGTTGTAAATTAGGAGGAAAAGGAAGGAAGCTTCCTGCACCGCTCACAGCAATTCGCGGATTACCATCCCATAAAAGTCTTTCCATATCATCCCCTGTTAATGGAATTATTGATTTATCCCAGTTAACAGTAACAGATGGAGCTCGATTACTTCTTCCTTTAGGCTCGCTCAGTTGCGTAGTGACTCCTTTAATATTTGCCAGACGCTGGATTATATGATTTCCATAAGACACCCAGGTCTTCCATTCCAAAGCATGATCACGTTTAAACCAAGTTTCCACAGCAGCAAGCATACCCATTATCTCTTCCCGGCCAACCTTAAATCCGCGACCAAAACCATGATGTGGCCCAGCGTTTATTCTGGATGCGATAATCAAATCTTTACGTCCCAGTAATAAACCAGCACATTGCGGACCGCGAATATACTTACCTCCGCTATAAGCAACGAGATCGGCACCCTGTGAAATATGCGGATTAGGAACTTCCAATACCTCGGCTGCGGCATCTACCAAAATTGGTACCCCCATTGGCTTTGCAATGGATGCAATTTCTTTGATGGATAGCGGACCGTTCTCAGAACGCGCACCAGAAAGAACAAGAATCATTGCTGTACGCGGACCGATTGCCAGTTTTAAATCATCAAGGGTATTTACTTCCACCATTCGTACTCCAACAGCTTTTGCTGCTGCATCATAGGCAGTTCGTGAATAAGCCGGAATGATCACTTCATCCTTCATACCTGTAAGGTTAGGAATCATCCATAGCTTATCAGGATCACCTCCGGTTACACAACCTGCGGTTGCGGCAGTTATCGCAGCTGAAGCTCCGCAACTAACGTAGCCGAATTCCGTACCAGTTAGTTCACCCAATCGGGCACCAACCGCATCCATCAGCTCATCGATCTGAACATACTCCTTAACGGCTTCATCCATTGCCTTTTGAACTTCAGGAAGGATTTGGCTTGCGCCAACTACGGTTACTGTGCCCCTTGCATTAATCAGCGGACGAACACCAATGGTCTCATAAATACTTTTAACAAGCTTCTTTTTATCCACCTGATCAGCCGCTAATACAGATTCTATATTTGATCCTGAAACAGCACCCGCAACAGGCAAAAGAGTCAGACCTTTTATTAAATCTCTTCTTTTCATACATTCATCTAATTAAAGTGCTGGGAGTCCGCCCACTACTCTTGGCAGCGGATTAGTTAAACCATTCAGATCATAAAACACACGTCCTCCTTTAATGGTAACTTCACATTCAAAGCGCTGTTTTCCCTCCAACTTATCACCCATCTGATCGAAAACTCCAAATTTTCCTTTGCGAATACGCAGAACAGTTACATCCCCCTCCGAACCGACTGAAAGATTTCCGATTTCTTCCCTATGAATAACTTGGGCAGGCTTCCATGTCACTGAATTGATAATTGCAGGAATATCCATTCCAAGTGCGATAAATTTATTCATCACATTCAGAATATCTTTCATTGCCGAATTCATACTTCCGCCATGATGGTCGGTACTAATTACATCCGGGAAAAAGCCGGCTTTTGTAGCTGGAACAGCATGCTTAAAAGCAAAACTCGCAGCGCCATGACCAACATCCCAAATAACTCCTCTTTTTCTTGCCTCAAAAACAAAAGGACGAAGATTCCCAGTCACAGGATCTGTGATGGCTTCTCGTTCCTTACCACCTCCACCATAAGTGTGGGTATAAATATCTCCGGGACGAAATTTCTTCATAGTCAATTCTTCCAATGAAAGTCCGCTACCACCAAAATCAATTATAACCGGAATGTTCCCTGCTAAGTTTCCTGCTTCAATTGCACGGTCAATTGGAATCCAATCCGGCTTATTGTAATGGGCTACCTTGAAGCCAACAATATGTTCTTTGTATTTCAAAGCCATATCGGCAGTTTTACGGGCATCCATATCATTATTGTCTTGCTCGGTAACTCCGCCAGCCATACCTTCGCCAACAATATTCAGGAATGACAAAACACGAGTTCTCGCTCTGTCAATCGTTTGGTCTTTAAACTTTTCAAAGGTGCGCCAGCCTGCACTGCCTGCATCCACAACGGTAGTTACACCTACACGAAAAGTGAAACCGTCTGGCTGATTGGCATAATAACTATTTCTTAAATACTTATCAGGCTCCGTTCCTGCAAAATTATGGGTATGCATATCAATGATACCCGGGGTAACAATTAAACCCCTTGCATCAACTACCCTGGCGGCTGATTTAGGATCAATATTTTTAGATACAGCTGCAATTTTACCAGCCTTATCTATTGCAACATCCATCACCTCATTTACATTATTCTTTGGGTCAATAACATGCCCACCTTTAATAATAATAGCATGCACCGGATCTGCCTGTTGAGCCATAGCCTGTAAACTTAAAATTGAAAAAAATATGAAAAATAATTTTTGCATCGTAAATGTTCTATTGGTGATTTGGTTGATCGCTTCTAAACAAACAAGTAAATATTATGAAAAATAGTGGCATTTTAAGGTTGATTGTGTAATTTTTAAATGGCTGTTAAATATTTGCAGAATATTAGGAAGCCTTTTGATTATTTTATGTAGTCCGCCCTATTGGACTCGTTTTGACAAGCAAAAAAGAAATATGCCAGAAAGGAACGATTAGACCATTAGTACCTGGATTACAAAAACGAATAAAGGTTACTAATTTTTGAGAAAATATCTTGAAGCAATTAATTTGATTTTGAAAATCAATGCCTGTGTTTCATAGGTTAGTTCAGTCCTTTCCTCCGGAGTATTTCCGGCAAAAAATTGTTGTCATTCCAGCGAAAGCTAGAACCCCCTGCTGCAAGATTTCATATCCAACTCCGGTTATAATTTAGAATTGCCAAAATAGATCCAGTCGAGATCAAATAAATTCTTCTTTCCATTTTCGTCAACAAATACAAAAAACAGATCCTGAATTCCATCCGTTTGTTTCATTTCTGAAACAATTTCTATCCACTTTGCTTGAGCGCCTGCGATTCTGGCAGGAACGGTTATAGAACTTATCACAGGACTATTTCTATTTCCATGATGAACTTCAATTAGTCCTCCATTATGAGCCCGAACCCTGAATCTCAATTGCTTAACATTCATGAGATCAACCGAATTGAAGCGTATAAAACTATTATGATTAATACTTGTTGCATAGGTAAGAACGTCTGTAGTGATAGTACCCAATCGGACATTACCTTCATCAAAATCTTCCGCCTGAACAAATGGATTTCTCAAAGTAATATAATCCCGACTTTGTAAGGGTTCAATTCCATTAGCTCCCTGGTCGGTATAGCTTGCATTTAACAAATAAAGACCATCTATTCCCTTGCCAACATGATCCTTTAAAGTGATGTTATCTTCTAATGGGCGTTTTCTACTAGATTTTTCAGTCAATGATAATATGTAATTTACTATTTCCTCAGAATCAGCTGTGGAAAGTTCCGGATGAGGTGTCATGGCACGTTCGCCCCACACTCCGCTTCCTCCCTGGATAATTTTAGTACTGAGATAGTTTAAAGCACCTTTTTTTCCAGAATAACGCTCAGAAATAGCCAAATACGTTGGTCCGACGGATGCTCTGTCTACAGAATGGC
>JBIIRT010000129.1:0-7270 GCA_044341405.1 Daejeonella sp.
GGTTGGAATAATGGATGCCGAGGCTGCTCTGGCTCTTCTAAGATCCTTATGAGGAGCATCATGAAGGTTCTGATCGCCAGTCATAGAGTGAACTGTTGTAATATATCCATCCACGATACCCCAATTATCATCCAATACTTTCACCATTGGTGCAACATTATTGGTTGTACAAGAGGCATTGGAAAGAATTGATGCTTTGAGATCAACCAAATGCTCATTAACTCCAAGCACTACCGTTGGTATTTCCTTATCGGATGATGGAGCAGAAATAATAACCTGACTGGCTCCGGCCTGCAAATGTAAACCTGCGCCTGTCTTATCAGTAAACTTGCCGGTAGATTCAATTACAACATCGATATCGAGATCTTTCCACGGAAGTTTTGATGGATCTTTTTCAGCAAATACCCGAATCTTTTGACCATTTATCAGCAAATGATCTTTTTCAGCAGATACTTCCCCATCAAATCCTCTGTGAACTGAATCATATTTAAACAGATGTGCCAGAGTTTTGGTATCAGAAAGATCATTTATTGCAACAACCTGTAGTCCTGATTTTTGAAGCAGTGCTCTCAGGGTAATCCTTCCTATACGACCAAATCCGTTAATTGCAATTTTCATATGTATAGCTAATGTCCAAAGTTATTCAAATGATCGAAAAAGAGCTTGTAAAATTTATTAAGGGTAAAGAGTTACGAATTTATCAAGGCTTCATGCCCGGTAAATTCGTCACCCGACAGCAATAGGGTGACGCAATCTACTTTCCGCTCGCCTAGGTGATTTCGCATTTGGATGTTGTTAAGTTCTAAAATTTTATACTGCCTGAAAATCGGTTCCTGAATTGATCTCTTTCCAAAGCATATCTTTCAGCTCAAGTAGTCCTCTCTGGGCAACCGAGGATATAAAAACATATGGAATTGCAGGCAGATCCAGTTTCATTTCATTCATAAGCTCATCATCAAGCAGATCTGATTTACTAATTGCAAGTATCCGAGGTTTCTGCATCAGTTCAGGATTATAATCTTCCAACTCATTTAGGAGGATTTCATATTCCTGTTTTATTGTTCTTGCTGTATCTGCGGGCACTAAAAATAATAACACTGAATTCCGCTCAATATGTCTCAGGAACCGAATGCCAAGTCCTTTTCCTTTGGAAGCACCCTCAATGATTC
Source organism: Daejeonella sp. (assembly GCA_044341405.1). GTDB lineage: Bacteria > Bacteroidota > Bacteroidia > Sphingobacteriales > Sphingobacteriaceae > Daejeonella. Next base: position 1,170 of record JBIIRT010000129.1, read on the forward strand.
CAGGAATATCCGCCATAATAAATGATCGGTTATCCCTGTAAGAAACGATACCCAAATTTGGGACAAGTGTGGTGAAAGCATAATCGGCAATTTCAGGCTTTGCTGCAGAAACTACAGAAAGTAAAGTTGACTTGCCTGCATTTGGAAAACCGACTAAACCTACATCAGCAAGAATTTTCAACTCGAGCACCATCCATTCTTCTTTACCAGCTTCACCTGGCTGAGAAAAACGGGGAGTTTGTTTTGTAGAAGTTTTGAAATGCCAATTACCCAATCCGCCACGGCCACCCGGAGTTAAAATCTTTGTTTCTCCTTCTTTTGTGATTTCAAACAATATTTCACCTGTTTCGGCATCTCTTGCAATAGTTCCCAATGGAACTTCCAATATCTCATCCTTGCCAGTACGGCCTGATTTTTGTCCGCTGGATCCTGGAAATCCATTCTCAGCAATGATATGTTTTCTGTATTTAAGATGAAGTAGTGTCCAGAGCTGGCTACTTCCTTTTAATATAATGTGCCCGCCACGACCTCCGTCTCCGCCATCTGGGCCACCCTTGGAAGTAAGGATATCACGATGCAAATGGGATGACCCTGCTCCTCCATGACCTGAACGGCAGCATATTTTAACATAATCAACAAAATTTGAGCTCTGAGACATAGTTTTAATTTACAGAGAGCAAAATTCCGGGCAGAAAATTTATTGATCTCAAGAAGATAAATTGACTGATAAAATCAGCTATTAATAAGTATCTACAACCGAGCAGATAGAATTAAAGATTTGATCAATAGTCCCAACCCCGTTAATACTTGTGAGTTTATTTTGCTCTTTATAGTAATTTGCTACTGGAGCGGTTTTAGAATTATACTCTGTAATACGTTTGCGGATGATCTCCGGATTTGCATCATCCGGACGACCAGAATCTTTACCTCTTAATAGAAGCCGCTTTTCAAGTTCTAAAGGTTCAACCACTAGTGCTACCATTCCAGAAATCGAAGATAATTTAGATGCTAACAAGTTATCGAGAGCCTCTGCCTGAGCAACCGTACGAGGAAATCCGTCAAAAATAAAACCTCCTGCAGTGTTATTTGAATCAAGCTTATTGCTAATCATGCCGATTACCACTTCATCAGGTACTAAAACACCCTGATCCATCAGTTTTTTAGCCTCAAGACCTAATGTAGTTCCATTCGTAATTTCAGATCTTAAAATATCACCTGTCGACAAATGAACTAATTGATACTTCTCAATTAATTTTTCGGATTGTGTTCCTTTACCAGCTCCCGGAGGGCCAAACAATACTAAGTTCAGCATTCGAATGTAAATTATTTTCTGAAATCAAATTAATTGATTTAAAACAGAAATACCTAATGAAATATTAAAAGCCTTTTCGATTAAAATACGAAAAGGCTTTTAATGATGTGCGTTGTGCACCTGAAGGGAGTCGAACCCCTAACCTCCTGATCCGTAGTCAGGTGCTCTATCCAATTAAGCTACAGGTGCCTTTTTTAACGGACTGCAAAAATATGCTTTCTTTTCAAACTAACATAGTTTTTTTGAAAATAAGCCAATCTATTAAAAATCATGCCCTTAAAGTTAATCAGAGGATTGCTTTTAAATTATTTAAGAGATTCACGAATTGCATCAAAATCTGGCAAATCACCTGCAGATTCAAGAACCTGTGAATAAACAACCTGATGATCCTCATTCAAAACAAAAGCAGCTCTCTTAGCAACACCTTTCAAATTGAACACAAATTCATCGTAATATGCTCCATATGCTTTTGATACCTCTTTGTTGAAATCCGATAATAGAGGAAACTGATAGTTATTTACTTCTTTAAATTTTGCCAGTGTAAATGGGGAATCCACAGAAATCGCCAAAACCTCAGCTCCCAGTCCGTCATAATAACCGAAAGTATCTCGCATGGTGCATAGCTGAGTGGTACACACTCCGGTAAACGCCATTGGAAAGAAGTGGATTACTACTTTCTTACCCTTAAAATCGCTTAAAGAAACTTCCTTAAGTTCTGAACTGAATAATTTGAAATCAGGTGCTTTTTGACCTTTTGATAGTGCCATATTTTTAATTTGTTTATATTTTCTTTAAAGGTAAAATTATTAAAATTTTCAGGGTATTCTCATTAATATCATGACAATTTAGGGACATTCTGCTTGATCATAGCTTAATTTGGGTTAGAAAGGGCTTTAAGCTGAGCATCTACAATAGCGATTCCCTCTTCAAAAGATTTGGGATTATACCCTAAAATATTTCTCGATTTATCTAAGATGAAACCGGTTCGTTTTGGTCGCTTTGCCGCTTGATTTAAACTATCCGCGGCAATGGGATTTATTAGGCTAGAATCCAGATTCCAATATTGTGCTACCTTCAATACTAGCTCCAATATGCTCAACATATCCTTCCCGGAAGCATTAAAAATTCCCTCTACATTCTTCTTTGCAGCCAGAATACAGCATTCTGCAAGGTCTTCGGCAAGGGTTGGCATGCGCCACTGATCATTCACTACATTGATCGGATTCCCCTTTTCGAGTGCACCCTTTGCCCAAAGAATTATATTACTCCGACTCATATCATTGACTATGCCATAAACAATGATTGTACGTAAAATGACCCATTTGCAGGATGATTGCTTTAAAAGTTGCTCCGCTTCGAGTTTGGTTTGTCCATAATAGCTTAAGGGGTTAGGCTGGTCTTCTTCCGTATAAGGGCCGTTTTCACCGTCAAAAATAAAATCGGTAGATAGGTGAATTAGCTGAATGTTGTACTGCTCAGAAAGCCTGATCAGACTTTTTACCGAACCTACATTCAAGGCATAGCAATTTTCCTTATCATTTTCACAGGCATCTACATTAGTCATGGCTGCAGTATTAATTATGGTGTCAGGGTGATATTTTTCTATCACCTGCTGAACTTGAATTGGATCAAGTATATCCATATCCTCATAAATGTAGCCAATCTTGTTCGTATGCCGGTTTGAACCTTTAGAACTTGCTATCAAAACTATTTCGGGATCGTGCAAACAAAGGTCAGTTAATTTCTGTCCCAACAATCCATTACTTCCGGTAACGAGAATTCTTTTCATCGCCCAAATAAAACAGATTTTTTTTTAAGAAAGGAATAAAATATGATTCAGTTGACAATTGACAGTTGAGAATCAGTAGTGTCCGGGGAAATTGAAATTGTAAAATAAAAGATCAAATTCTTTACTCATAATTATTCTCTCTACTTTTCCTTCAGCAGAAAAGTAGTATGCCGAGGAGTTACGACGAGACCATGAGTACCTTAAAAACAACAGACAAAAACGAATAAATGCCGCCGCTGCACCTGATGCTATAAAAGCTAATGCTTTGGCCTGGACTGTGCATGCCGCACCATCCGCCCCGGGCGGAGTAGAAAAAGGTTAACGGAGATTTTGTGCTTAGGCCAAAGCCTATGAACAGTCTTGTTGGGTTAGGTAAAATTTTGCAAATTTCAAGGCAGTGAAACTATAAAAATGATTCTAAACTTAAAGGGGGGCTTGCATGCCCCGACAAATGTATCTTTGCAAATTATTGATGTTACTGGTATCAAATACTTATCAATTGTAATGAAATCATTACGAATCTCATTAAACCTTTATCACACACCTAGTCATAAACTATATGAAGACAAGAATTTTAAGTTTTTTCGCTCTTTCATTTTCTCTATTATTTAGCTACCTGCCGGTTTATTCACAAAAAAAAGCAGAACTGATAAAATCCCTTTGGGTAGATAAACCAATATTAATTGACGGACAGTTAGAAGATTGGAAGGATAGTCTTAGTCTTTATAACGAAGCCACAAAACTTTATTATAATCTGGCCAATGATGATGAAAACATCTACTTGGCTATAAAAAATGGTGCACCTGAAAGTCTGACCCGCATACTTGCGAGAGGAATTAGTTTCACAGCTAATATTGAAAATAAGAAAATTCCGGCTATGATAACGTTTCCTTTACTAGACAGAACCCCCGGAAAAAAACGAAATGAAACAGAACAGCCGGAACCAGAAGAGATTCAAAAAAGAATTATAGAAAGAATTAAAGAAATCAGGGTAGATGGCTTTAAAGAAATTATTGACGGCGGGATTTCATTGAACAATAGTTATGGAATAAAAGCTGCGGCAGCTTTTGATTCAAAAGATAATCTGATTCAAGAGATAGCAATTCCTATCCGCTTGCTGGGCATATTACCTGGCAGAACTGAGCCTGTAACTTACGGTATAAGAATCAATGGATTTGTTGGACCTGCAGCAGTCCAACGAAGGGATATGACTAATTTTGATGATATGTATGGCGGAAGATACGGTGGAAGATTTGGTAGAAACTTTGATGGAATGTATGGCGGAATGCCTAATAGAAACTATCCCCCAGTCAGAATATCCACATCAACAGAGTTCTTTATAAAGAGTCACCTTGCCATAAAACAGTAAAGAAAGTTCCTCCAAATGAATGGAAGAAATTAAAATCAACTATGCACCGCATACAAATAAATTTGAAAAAACTATTCCCCTTAATTATCGGCCTTTTTATCAGCTACGGTGCAATTGCACAAACAAGCCGTGATATAAGTGGCGTAGTAAAAGATTCTACAGGAACCAGTATCATTGCCGCTACAGTAAAATACATTGCCGGAAAAGACACATTATTTACAAGAACCGATATTGATGGAAACTTTATTTTTAAGGGAGTTAAATCTTCCACTTTTCTGTTAACTGTATCGAGTTTAGGCTATAGGCCTTTAAACAAGCGGTTTCTATATAAAGATGGCGATACAGAAATAAAATTAGATCTAATCACTCTGAAGGCAGAGAGCAGAGTACTTTCAGAAGTGGTCATTTCCGGAACGCCGTCAGTAACTATAAAAGAGGATACAATCGTGTACAGGGCATCAGATTACCCACTCCGGGAAAACGCTCTGGCTGAGGATCTTTTAAAGCGATTACCCGGAGTGGAGGTAGACAAGGATGGTAATGTAACTGCTCAGGGTAAAGCAATTACCAGGGTAAGAATTAATGGAAAAGACTTTTTTGGCGGTGATGTTAAAACCGCTACCCAACAGCTTCCGGCAGATATTCTTGAATCAGCTCAGATTATTGATGATTATGGTGATCAGGCAAACCTGACCGGAGTCAGAAACGGAGATCCTGAAAAAGTTCTGAATTTTACAATTAGAGCAGATAAAAACAAAGGCTATTTTGCAAGAGGTTCAGTTGGAGGTGGTGATAAAGATCGGTATCAGGCCTCCCTAACAGCAAATACCTACAACAACACAGAGCAATTTTCCTTCATTGGTAATTTGAATAACACCAATAGTTCAGTTTTTAATTTTGGAAGTAGCGGTGGATTTGGTGGCGGGGGTGGCGGTGCACGTGTTCAGGGTGTTGGTGGCGTCGGTGGTGGTGGCACGCGATTCCAAGGTGGGGGTGGATTTCAGGGGGGTGGTGGATTTCAGGGGGGAAATAATAGTGACGGACTAACAGCAGTGGGATCTGTCGGACTTAATTATCGTAAAGATTATGGTAAAAAACTTAGTTCATATGGGAATTACAGTTTTTCTGATCGCAATAATGATTTGGTAAGCGACCAGCTGCAGCAAAATAATTTTCAGAATTCAATAGTCTCAACCAATCAGAATTCATTAAAGAATGTGATAAATGGTAATCACAGACTTGGCTGGAATCTTGAATATCGCCCGGATAGTGTAAACTATATTAAATTCAATCCCACTTTTAGTTATGGATCTTCAATTGATAACGGAAATACAAGTTATTTACAATATGATGGTAACAGACTTGGTTCAGATGGTATCTCTATAAATAATACAGATTCTAGAAACCCCAATTTCGGTGCAACACTTTTATTAAATCACCGCCTCAAAAAAAGGGGAAGAAATTTATCCTTATTTACTTCAGCAAATAATGCCAAAACCAGGCAAGAAGATGATCAGCTGACCCAATATATCAATTATATTGTTGGTGGAGGAAGTACCAATGTATATAGAAATCAGGAACTATATGACAATAATAGAAACTCTAACATAAATACGAATCTATCTTACAAT
>JBIIRT010000037.1:0-25609 GCA_044341405.1 Daejeonella sp.
CTGGTGATGAAGAACATATTGAACCCCTTGAGAGCTTGATGGATATGTATTATGGTTCCGTAGGCAGAAACTCCACGCTTATTCTGGGCATAACACCCAATGCCGACGGCCTTATTCCTGAACCTGACGTGATTCGAATGAAGGAATTTGGAGCGGAGATCGTAAAACGCTTTTCCTCAGCTATAGCAAGAATCTCAGGGAAAGGTTCAAAGCATGAATTAAAATTTAAAACTTACCAGAAGATAAATCACATAGTCCTAATGGAAGATATTGCCAATGGTGAACGGGTCCGTGATTTTAATATTGAAGGAAAAACTAAAACTGGCTGGCAATTAATCAGCAAAGGATCAAGTATTGGCCATAAATTCATTGCTAAATTTAATGAAGTGGAAGTTTCAGCTCTAAGATTGACTATTACCAAAAGTATTGCTGAGCCAATAATCAAAGACTTTTCAGTTTATAATGCTTCAGGCAATCTTTAATTCTTTCAGATTCCAGCGGAGGCTGGAATCTCCACCCCTCTAACAACACCTGTCATTCTCGCGAAGGCGAGAACCTCCACCTCCTCTAGCAACAACTGTCATTCCAGCGGAAGCGAACACATGTCATTCCAGCGGAAGCTGGAACCTGTCATTCCAGCGAAAGCGAACACATGTCATTCCAGCGGAAGCTGGAACCTGTCATTCCAGCGGAAGCAAACAACTGTCATTCCAGCGGAAGCTGGAACTCCTTAATTGTAAACATTATCATTTAGTCTGGATCACAGGCCGGTATCCGCTGCAATCGGGTTTAAGAACTCAGGGCAGTAATTTTTAACTTACTTTAGTTCGAATTTTATCATAATAAGCTGGTAATTAGCTCGGTAAATTGATTTTTTCGATTGACTGCCTCCTAATTAACCAGAAAATGCAAAATTCTGCAGGCATTACCCTTACTCTTTCCATTCTTCTCCGCAAGAGTTCTGATAGTTACTGAATGCTTTTTATCTTGTAATTCATCATGTAACATGACATACCATGGCAGATGAAGTCCACCGCTCCATTGGGTGTACAGATCTACCTTTTTAAAAGGCGATCCATCAATGCTATATTCAATCATTCCTGCATCCGGACCAGAAGCAATGCAAATACCAATTGCTTTCCCTGTAAAATCAAGCTTCAATTCAGCGCCGGATACTTCTGCAACCATTGCCGGAATATCAACATATCGCTTTCTGGTTGAGACTCCATCCTTTGGCGACCATTTCTCTATGAAATTCCAGTTGCTTATATTTTGAGCCCGACTAACAGGCAAATACTGCCCGGAAGTGTAACTAAAGCCATCCAATGATTTGGGCATTGGGCGATTTAAAGATTTAAGACCTTCTTTTGAGGCTTTTTCGAATGCATCATCCAAAAATGTAGTGATCGAACGGGTATAAATCTCATGTCCAAATTCTGATGGGTGTAGATCCTTGAAATCATCCTTCCAGTTAAACTCATTAGCAACAATCCGGTCACTGACCTCTCTGGCGAGATGAATACTGTTCACCCGATAACGCTCTGCCACTTTTTCATGGTTGGAAATAACTTCCGGAATACCTGCATTTTTATAAACCTCAAGTTTTGGGGGATCTATAAAATGTAACATCACCACATCCATATTCGGGTAACGGTTTAATGCATGATTAATAATACCTTCCATCCCCCTTAATTGTGCCTTTTCATTAAATCCATTCACTTCGTCATTTACAGCGGCCTCTTCAAAAAATAGATCAATGGGACCTTTTGAAAGTACGTCCTGATCAAGCCTGAATGCTCCAGGAGTACTGCCTGTTGAACTGATTCCAGCATTAATAAAATCAAAATCGGTATCTGGAAAGCGGCTCTTCAAATAGCTTTCAACTTTTCCGCGCCAGGCACCATGCTCAGTAATAGACCCACCCATGAAAGCTACTGTTCCCTTTTTCTCCAGACTGAACTTAAGATAACTGTTTTGTAAGCTCTGCCGATGAACATGAAATTTAGAGGCCGGAATAAAATTAAGTGCCGAAGCATTTTGCTTTCCAGGAGGCTGAATAACTTGCTTCAACTTTAATGAATCAGCGATCTGTTCGTATAATTCATCTGGCCACGGAATTTGCTTTCCGGTTTTTTTATAAGTCGGCATTGACGCTCCCCTACTTTTTAACTCACTGGTTAGAAGTGTTGCCATCTCTTTCAATTTTCCACTTTGGGATACCGATAGGTCATTCTTCTCACCAATATCAGCCTGAAGATCATAAAGTTCCAGCTTAGCTGCCTTATGAAAATAAACAAGCTTCCAATTCCCTTTCCGGATGGCTGAACCCCAGGAAATTCCTTTCAGGTTGATTGTTGTCCAGTTGTTAGGATAATGCCACAAAAGAACCTTTTCATTGTCCGTTTTATTAGAATCATAAAGAAAAGGGCTGATACTTTTCCCATCTACCTGCTGAATGGTAGTATATTTTTTCATTCCAGCAAAGTCCAAAACAGTAGGAAAAATATCATCAATCCCTACATATTGATTACTTGTACTTGCCGCACTTATTCCGGGGCCAGCTGCAATCATAGGAATACGAATTCCTCCTTCATATAAGGATCCCTTGCCCATTCTTAAAGGCAAATTCTGTGTATGCGCTAATCCACCCCTGCTAGGTGTAGTGCTTAATCCACCATTATCAGAAAGAAACAAAATATAAGTATCATCAGAAATCCCTTCGGTATCGAGATAGTCCATCAGATCACCTAAACTTTTATCCATGCCTTCAACCAAGGCTGCATACCTGGCTTCTGTATCTGATAATCCCTGATCTATATAATTCTGATAAAACCGTTTATCCTTACTGAATGGCAAATGCACAGCATAATGCGACATATACAAAAAGAAGGGCTTTTTATTTTTCTTATTTGAAGCTAAAGTTGAAATTGCCTCTCTGGTCAATGCCTCGGTTAAATTTAATCCCTGATCTGCATATTTATCTAGCCCCCTTACACCCCAGGTGGTGTCATTTGGATTGCTTCGGTAGCGGTCTTCAGCCAAAAAACTTCCGGGATGACCGGCTGCAGTCCCGGCGATATTCACGTCAAAACCAATTTTTAGTGGATCTGATGCCGGAATACCATATGGTGCAAAATGAGCTTTGCCACAAAGAATATTAAAATAACCCGCTTGCTTTAATAATAATGGCAAAGGAGTAGCAGTAATGGTATTATTAATCCCCTGCGCTATTGCTAGTCCGTTATGATTCCATACCGGTGGTATCAATACACTATCCGGGTAATCAGTAGGTGTATTCTTCTTCACATTCGTCCAGTTTGTAATACCATGTCTAGCCACATTCATTCCGGTAACCAGACTAACCCGAGTTGGTGTGCATACTGAATTTGCATATGCGTTACTGAATTTCATTCCACGCTTGGCAAGACGTTGCATATTAGGGGTTTTGTAAATTGCATTCAAACTAGTCGATCTAAACCAGAATGGAACTGAAGTATCTTGCCAGCCCATATCATCCACTAGAAAAACAATGATGTTCTTTTTTTTCTGCTGAGAAAATACTTGTGTCGAGAAAATTGACAGTAAAGCTATTAGAAGAGAGAATCTGATCTTATCCATTTGACTAAAATAAATAATAAAACTAATATCAAAGCGCTTACAGACTAAAAATGCATGCAATAAAACTGATCAGGCCATGCAATAATCACAATGCATTTGACTAATAAGTGCAGGCAAATTTTATATATTGTGAGAAAATTTTAATACTAAACTATAAATCGTGAGATACAGTCCTCTAAAAAATTACTTTAGCCGCGCAGCCTTTTATGCTTTGTTTTTCCTTTTTCCCCTGATCCCAAAAGCTCAGGAGCAAAATTCAAAACCCAATATCATTTATATCTACGCTGATGACCTCGGATATGGAGAATTGGGTAGCTATGGTCAGACCAAAATAAAGACTCCCAATCTTGACCGGATGGCAAAAGAAGGGATGCGCTTTACTCAGCATTATAGTGGAGCACCTGTTTGCGCACCATCAAGAAGTATATTGATGACCGGCAAACATTCAGGACACTCCTATATCAGGGGGAATTACGAGTTAGGTGGTTTTGCTGATAGTCTGGAGGGCGGACAAATGCCTTTACATGAAGGAGCCTATACTATTGCCAAAATGCTCAAAGAAAAAGGCTACCAAACCGGATTAGTCGGCAAATGGGGATTAGGTGTTACCGAAACCACCGGTAGTCCCTTAAACCATGGCTTTGATTATTATTATGGCGTTCTAGATCAGAAACAAGCGCATAACTTTTACCCTACTCATCTTTGGGAAAATGATAAATGGGACGCTTTAAACAATCCTGTATTTAGCGTTCATAGTAAAATTGACCCTAAAACAGCAACTGATGCCGATTTTGAAAAGTTCAGAGGTAAAGATTATGCGCCGGCAAAATTTACTCAAAAAGCACTCAGCTTCATTGAAAGCAATAAAAAACAAGCATTCTTTTTATATCTGCCCTACACCCTTCCACATCTTGCATTGCAGGCTCCGGAGGAATACATCAAAAAATACAAGGGGCTGTTTGAGGAAAAGCCATATTACGGTGAACATGGATATGCTCCAAACAAGTATCCACTTTCAACCTATGCGGCAATGATTACTTATCTGGATGATCAGGTTGGGCTCATTATGGAACGAATTAAAAAACTCGGACTAGATGAAAATACAATCATTATGTTTTCCAGCGATAATGGAGCTTCATTTTCTGCAGGAGTAGACACCAAGTTTTTCAATAGTGTTTCTGGTTTGAGAGGATTAAAAATGGAGCTGTATGAAGGAGGTATCCGCGTACCATTTATAGCCAGATGGCCAAATCATATTAAGGCGAATACGGTAAGTAATCATGTTTCTGTACAATATGATATCATGCCAACCCTGGCAGAACTGAGCGGGTCAAAAGTTACGGGAATTGATGGGCAATCCTTACTTCCAGAGTTACTTGGTCAACAAACAATACAAAAGAACCATGAATTTCTTTATTTTGAATATCCCGAAAATGGAGGACAACTAGCTATTAGAATTGGGAATTGGAAAGGGGTAAAAATGAACGTGAGAAAGAATCCAAAAGGGAAATGGGAACTTTATGATCTTGTAGCCGACCAGTATGAACGTAATAATGTTGCAGAAAAACATCCGGAAATTATTGTAAAAATGAATGCTATTTTAAAACGGGAGCATACTCATCCACATATTCTGGACTGGGAATTTATTGACCCGAAAATTATCAGAAATTAATATCTTGTACGTCAAATTAAAAACACTTGAACATGAAGTTTCGCTTTCTTATTTTACTTTGCTTTTTTTCTATAAATTCATTTGCACAAAAGCCTAATGTAGTTTTAATTTATGCCGATGATCTTGGTTATGGCGACCTTAGTTCTTATGGTGCAAAATTAATCAAAACACCCAATATTGATAAATTAGCCAAGCAGGGCTTGAAATTTAACAGGGCTTACAGCACGTCTGCAACCTGCACGCCATCACGTTATTCACTTCTTACAGGCCGTTATGCTTTTCGCAGAAACGATACTGGAATAGCCCCTGGCAATGCCTCTGCTTTAATTAAACCTGGTCAACAGAACGTGGCTTCTGTTTTCAGTAAAGCAGGTTATCAATCAGCAGTTGTTGGGAAATGGCATCTAGGTCTTGGTGGACCTGAGGGTCCTAACTGGAATGATAAGATAACTAATGGGCCATTAGATATTGGTTTTAATTATGCCTTCCTTATCCCTGCAACCGGCGACAGGGTGCCTTGTGTATATGTTGAAAATGACCGTGTAGTTAATTTGGATTCCAAAGATCCAATTCAGGTTAATTATGTCAATAAAATAGGTACATGGCCAACCGGTAAAGAAAATCCTGAACTTCTGAGAATGAAACATTCGCATGGACATGACAACACAATCGTGGATGGAATAGGACGTATCGGTTACATGACCGGTGGTAGCAGCGCACTTTGGAAGGATGAGGATATTGCCCAAAAAATTACAGATAAAGCCAAAGAATTTATTTCAAAGAATAGTAAGAATCCATTCTTTTTGTTTTTCGCCACGCATGATATTCATGTTCCAAGAGTACCCCATTCACGGTTTCTTGGCAAAAGTGGTTTAGGGAACCGCGGTGATGCCATTTTGCAATTTGACGATTCAGTCGGACAGCTTATGAAATTATTGGATTCACTCCAGATTAGTTCAAATACGATGGTTATTTTAACCAGCGATAATGGACCCGTTGTGGACGACGGTTATCATGATGGCTCAAAAGAGAATATAGGAAAACATAAGCCTTCAGCAGGCTTGAGGGGCGGAAAATACAGTGCTTTCGAGGCAGGTACACGTGTACCATTTATTGTAAAACATCCATCAATTAAAGCGGGTGAAGTATCAAATGCTTTGGTTTCTCAAGTTGATCTTTTAGCAACTATGGCCGCACTTACTAATCAAAATTATGATAAAAATTTAGCCTCAGATAGTCAGAATCATTTAAAAACCTGGCTGGGGACTGATACTAAAGGGAGGGAGTATGTCATAGAGCAGTCTGCCACATTAAGTATTGTTCAAGGGAACTGGAAATATATCAGACCAAACAAAGGACCTGCCTACAATCCGGCAGTTGATATCGAATATGGCAATGATGAAGCTGAGCAGCTCTATGATCTGGGCAGAGATCCACTGGAGAGATATAATTTCGCAAAATCTACTCCTGCAAAATTAAATGAATTGAAAAGTCTACTTCAAAACGAATTACTGAAGAAATAAGAACTTTATAAGGTTGTTAATACAAAATCATGCTGGAGTAAATTTAGATTCAAGATTTTATCTTGTTTTATAAAGCGGGGTTTGTTTCCCTATGGTTGGTGTTATCACTGACCATTTTCCCTGTGGTTGGTGTTATCACCGACCATTTCCCTGTGGTTGGTGTTATCACCGACCATTTGATAGCTGGTTCTTGGTACGGTGACAACACCGACCAAAGGAAACCATAACTTCTTAGCGGAAATACTCCAGAGAAAAGGGATGAACTAAGCTATAACACAGGTATTCCTTTCCAAAATTAAATTCTCCAAAACCTTGTCCGGATAATTATAACCCTATAATTCAACCTCCCCTATCTCAAAATGAGTGTATTATACAAATGATATCGATTATTGTGACTTGCTGTTGTTTTCTAAAAAAAACTGGTCACTAAAGTTGACCAAAAATAGCTCCTTATTAGATCGGGTCAACCCGGTATAGAGCCATCTTAAAAATTCAGTATTCAGCATTTCATCCGTTAAATAACCCTGATCAATAAAAACAGCAGGCCACTGTCCGCCCTGTGCCTTATGGCAGGTCACAGCAAATGCAAACTTGATCTGTAAGGCATTGTAGTAAGGGTCCTTCTTAAGTTCCTCCATCCTGAATTTCTTGTTTTCAATATGCATATAGTCTTGAAGAACTGCCTCATAAAAGCGCTTATTATCAGCGTTTGAAAGGCTTGGTGTTTCAGAATATAAGGTGTCCAGCATTACTTTACAGCTTAGTGGCTCTTCATCTGGATAATCCAATAGTTCAATCACTAGCTCTGCAAATCGAAAACCATATTGCTCTTCAATTCTTCTTACCTTTCGTATTCTGGCGATATCTCCGTTTGCAATGAAATCACCACTGTTATCTTCAGGTTTTAACCAGAAGTAATTATTCCTCACAATCATGATATGATCACCGCCGCTTAACTCCTCTTCCCTATAAAGAATACGGTTACGGATGTTCTGATTGTAAGCATTTGCATTTTTATTGGATCGACAGATTACTATGGTATTCTCCATTCCATACTTATCATAAGCATAGTTAAGACCTTCTACAAGTCGCTCACCCGTCATCCTGAAAATATCTTTGTACCCTTTAATATTAAATTTCGGAAAAACTTCCTCACCTTTTCGTACCAATTCCCGCAGCTGAGTAGCATTAAACAGTATTCCAGATTCCTTTTCCTGACGGACAACATCAGTCAGTTCATAGGTAAAAACGTTCAGTCGGAACTGTTCAGAAACAAAGAGTTTATCCAAGGCCGGACTAATATCTGAACCAACAGGAGGCAATTGTGCCGTATCCCCAACCAACATCAGTTTACAGTTTTTACCATTGTACACATAAGAAATCAGATCCTGCAGAAGACTCTGGCGGCTGTAATCATGAACCTGATCGGAAATCATAGACGCCTCATCAACGATAAACAAGGTGTTTTCCATGATATTATCCCCTAGCACAAAATTCATTTCCGGACTTGCAGCAACTTTTTTACGGTATATTTTCTTGTGTATAGTGAATGCTTTCTTACCCGAATAATTAGTGATTACCTTAGCTGCCCGACCAGTTGGAGCAAGCAACACTGACTTCAACTTTAATCTCGGAAGCACTTTTACAAGCGCACTAATCAGGGTAGTTTTACCTGTTCCTGCATAACCCTTCAGGATGAAACAATCATCGGCATTGGTGGAAGGAAGAAAATTTTCAAGCATAGCAAATACGTCTCTTTGCTGGGCAGTAGGAATATTGCCAAAACTTTGCTCGATAAGATCCCGGATATACATGTCTGCAAAATGCAAATAATGCACCTAAAATTTTTTAAAAGCACATAAAGCATTGAAAATAAATAAAAGGCTAAATAAAAGGAAAATACAAAATATTGCTAAGAAACCATATTTTTGTTGTTGATGATCAGATTACTCCACTTAATTGACAATACTTTACAATCTCAAACAGCAGCCAAGTGCGATCTGTTAATTCATATCGGCACCAGGACGCTGAAGTATGCTGTTATCGATAATTTGAGAGATGAAATAAAGGCAGTGGCCGAATATGAATTAACAGACATCAAAAGCTTGAACGATCTGATTGTTGCTTTAGATCGACTCCGGGAAAATAAAATTGAATTTAAATACCCTTTCAATAAGATCAAAGTTTCTTTCGATTCGTATAAGTATACTTTTATTCCTGAAGAGTTATTTGAAGCTGAAAATGAACATGAATATTCGAAATTTATCAATCCCGCAGCATCAGACCTGATTCTGACCAATAGAATAAAATCTGCAAACATCAGAAACATCTTTGCCATAGATGCCAATTTTAATGCTGCTTTAATTAGAATTTTTAATAACCCGCGCATTTATAACCAGGCAAGTCCATTCATTGAAGGCATAAAAAAAACTAACCCATATAAAAACAATAACTGTCTTTTCATCGATCTGCAGACTGATCATATTGAAATTGCTTATCTGAAGAATTCTGAGTTTATTCTATATAATCTAATTGAATGCGTAAATGCTGATGAGTTTAATTACTTTTTACTTAATATAATTAAAGAATTAGATCTTGATTTAACAGATACCAAGCTAATTCTATCTGGTCAGATCGCTTTAGAAGATGACGAAAACTACAAAAGAATACTCAAATATTTTAAGGACCCGGAGTTTGCAGACAGTACATTATTTTTTAGACTCCCTGATTTATTCAAAAAACTAAACCCTCATACTTATTTTTCACTTTTTGGTTTAAACGAATGCGAATAATAGGCGGACGATTAAAAGGACTTCGTATAAACCCACCTGCTAATTTACCGGTCAGACCAACAACCGACGTTGCAAAAGAAGCATTATTTAATATCCTATATAACCAGATCGATTTTGACAATATCAGCGTATTAGATCTTTTTAGTGGAACAGGGAATATTTCTCTTGAATTTGCGTCCCGAGGCGTCCCAAATATTTGCTCAGTAGACCGCGATTTTGGTTGTTACAATTACCTTAAAACACTCATAAAACAATACAAGATTCCAGAAATCAACCCTGTCAAATCTGATGTATTCAGGTTTCTTGAATCCGAAACAGAAACCTATAATCTGATTTTTGCTGATCCTCCCTACGACCTTCCTCAAATCAATGTAATTGCGAAAACCATTTTTGATCAAAATCTATTAAAACCTGATGGATATCTGATCATCGAACACCCAAGCATGAAAAAACTGGATAATCATCCAAACTTTATTGAACAACGGAAATATGGCTCATCTTCATTTAGCTTTTTTCAGAAAAAGGAAAGTGCAAATGAAAATTGAATTTACCCAAATATGCTTAACTTTAATCGATTAGAACAATAGAATATTCCCTGAATGCTTAAATTTCAAGGTAATTCATGATTCTGTTAGCAGAGAAAAAAAAATAAAAAATCCAATGAAAATCGCCCTTTTTCCAGGCTCGTTTGACCCGGTTACTAAAGCTCACGTTGATATCCTCAAACGTTCATTACCCCTGTTTGATAAAGTTATTGTTGGAATTGGTTTAAACAGTACCAAAGCCCCATACCTTGGCATTGATGTCAGAAAAGCAATGTTGAGAGCAGTGTTTGCCAATGAACCTAAAGTAGAAGTTCAAACTTATGAAGGACTGACTGTTGAATTTTGTAAAAAGGTCAATGCCAAGTATATGATCAGAGGAATAAGAACGGTTTCAGATTTTGAATATGAAAAGGCCATCGCACAAATGAATCATGCACTAGTTCCAGAAATTGAGAGCATCTTTATTGTTAGTAAACCGGGTTACTCATCTATAAGTTCAACAATTGTACGCGATATTTTACGGAACAATGGGGATGTAAAACAATTTATACCTCAGGAGGCGTTTGATTTACTTTAAGCCCGAATTTATCAAAATTCGGTAGTCAGCAAATCCCTGATCAAGGGATAAGTATTCTGTCTGATCATCATGAAATCACTTGAATCAAGCCATCTTGCATCTGTAATTCCTTCTTCAAGCTGAGGTATCAGTTGCTTCTGATTCACAGCGCTCATTCGATACCAGGAAGTTTTCTTTAATATCCGTTCTTTATTCACTTCATAGATATGATAGGTATTACAGATTTTAAGTCCGAGTTTATGAATCCTAATACCGCATTCCTCTTCCACCTCACGAACCGCCGCTATTTTTGTAGTTTCTCCAGGATCAAGTTTACCTTTTGGCAGATCCCATTTACCGTTTCTGAAAATAAACAGATACTGATTTTCTGTATTAGTTACTAGGCCACCCGCAGCCTTGATCATTTTCATTGAATGTTTTATTCTCTTAAAATGCAACTTAAATTTTTTAGTCAAAAGAAGATATATCTTAGGGCTATTTTGCTCCTTTACTTGTTCATAAAATTGTAAGAAATTAAACTTTGAAGGCTTAAGCTCCTGATAATCTTGAATATCTAAGGGTTGAGTATCTGTGAGTATAAGCACTACTTCGTTAACATAAATTTTATAAATTTGTAACATGATTAATAAGAGTGAAGTTGAACAAAAAGTAGCTGAATCTTTGCTACAAATTAAAGCAATTAAATTACAACCCAACAATCCTTTTACTTGGGCCTCTGGCTGGAAGTCGCCTATTTATTGTGATAACCGCATTACCTTATCTCACCCATCTATCCGAACGTATATCAGGCAAAATTTAAGTGCATTAGTTCAAGAAGAATTTGGCTCAGTTTCGGTAATAGCCGGAGTTGCAACAGCCGGTATCCCGCAAGGTGTGCTTGTGGCACAGGAATTAGGTCTGCCATTCATTTATGTAAGAGCAAAAGCTAAAGAGCATGGTAGAGGCAATCTGATTGAGGGTGAGTTTTCACCGGGACAAAGGGTTGTTGTTGTTGAAGACCTTATTTCAACAGGAAATAGTAGTTTACAAGCTGTACATGCCCTCAGGGAAGCAGGCTGCGAAGTTGCGGGGTTGGTTGGAATTTTTAATTATGGCTTTGATGCAGCAGATGAAAATTTCAAACAGGCGAAATGTCGCTTTTTGACACTTTCAAATTATAACGCCCTGATCAACTATGCCGCTGAACATAGTTATATCACTCCTGAAGAACTAAAATTATTAAGAAATTGGCGCGAAGACCCTCAAAACTGGGGTAAATCTTGAGAAAACTAACACTGAACTTATGACAAATATTGAAAGTACAGTTTCTATTGAAAGCCCGATTAATGAAGTATTCGACTTTCTTGCAGATCTCAACAATCACCAGCAACTGATGCCTGAGAATATTTATAACTGGTCATCAACAAAAGACGAGGCTCGATTTACCATACAAAATATGGCAAAATTGGCAATAAAGGTCTCATCTATGATTCAAAATAAAGAAATTACTGCTAAACCATCCGAAGCTGTACCATTTGATATGGAGTTAAAATGGACCCTAAATGATCTAGGTGACGGAAAAACACAAGCTACTCATACTTTTTCTGCAGAATTAAATATGATGATGAAAATGATCGTATCCGCACCGCTTCAGAAACTCGTAGATCATGAAACAGCTCAACTTAAAGCTATCCTTTCAAAATAAACAAACTACCGTTCAATAAATAAGCTCCAAAATACCTCCTACTATTTCATGCTAGGTAATAGCAAAACAAAATCATCATCAATCCTTTTTGATCATATTCCGGCTAGACTAGCTAACAGTAAATTCCTAGAATACAGACAATTAGTCAGCTATTATTAAAATTTACTGCCAAATTTTCAGTTCAAAATTGCGTATCTAGACATGGCAATCTATTTGAGCATGTGTAATCACTATGAATCTAAACAACTTCACTATCAAAGCACAAGAAGCTATACAGAAAGCTTCTGAAATAGCGAGCGGCAATCAGCAGCAGGCTATAGAAACTGCACACATCCTAAAAGGATTATTAAGTGTTGATGAAAATGTGATCAGCTACCTACTAAAAAAACTAAATGTCAATATTAACCGGATTTCTGAAGTACTTGATGCGCAGATCCAAAGTTTTCCAAAAGTAAGCGGATCTGAGATTTATCTTTCTTCAGGAGCCAATTCAGCGCTACAAAAGGCAGCTTCATATTTAAAAGAATTTAAAGATGAATTTGTTTCTGTAGAACATATTTTGTTGGGATTGCTTGAAACTACTGACAAGGTAAGTTCAATTCTAAAAGATGCCGGTGTTAACCAAAAGGATTTAAAGAAAGTCATTCTTGAGCTTCGGGGCAATAACAGAGTGACTGATCAGAATGCTGAAACCACCTATAATGCCTTGAATAAATATGCTCGTAATCTGAACGAATATGCTGAATCGGGCAAGCTTGATCCCGTTATTGGACGTGATGAAGAGATCAGAAGGGTTATTCAGATTCTATCAAGACGAACAAAGAATAATCCGATACTAATTGGTGAACCCGGTGTTGGTAAAACTGCCATTGCTGAAGGCATTGCTTTTAGAGTAATTCAAGGCGATGTTCCGGAAAATTTGAAAACCAAAACAGTCTTTTCATTGGACATGGGTGCCCTGATTGCCGGAGCAAAATATAAAGGTGAATTCGAAGAACGTTTAAAAGCAGTAATCAAAGAAGTGACACAAAGTGATGGCGAGATTATACTGTTTATTGATGAGATTCATACGCTGGTTGGTGCCGGAGGTGGAGAAGGCGCAATGGATGCCGCAAACATACTTAAACCTGCACTTGCACGTGGAGAACTTCGTGCAATCGGAGCAACAACACTGAATGAATATCAGAAATATTTCGAGAAAGATAAAGCCCTAGAACGACGCTTTCAAAAGGTATTGGTTGATGAACCAAATACTCAAGATGCAATCTCTATCCTTAGAGGATTAAAGGAAAGGTATGAGACGCATCACAAAGTGAGGATCAGGGATGAGGCCATTATTGCCGCTGTAGAATTATCGCAACGTTATATTTCAGATCGCTTTCTCCCCGATAAAGCTATTGACCTTATGGATGAAGCTGCTTCAAAGCTTCGTTTAGAAATGGACTCAGTGCCTGAAGCTGTAGACGAACTGGACCGCAAGATTATGCAATTGGAAATTGAGCGTGAGGCAATCAAAAGAGAAAATGACGATAAAAAAGTAAAGGAACTATCCGAAGAAATAGCCAATCTTTCAAGTGAGCGCGATTCCCTTAAGGCGCGCTGGAAGGCAGAAAAAGACTTGGTTGATGCTATAAACAATCAGGGAGAACAAATCGAGAACTTTAAGCTGGAAGCTGACCAAGCTGAGCGTGCGGGTGATTATGGAAAGGTAGCTGAACTTCGATATGGCAAAATAAAGGAAGCACAAGATAAAGTTGAAGAATTAAAACAACAACTTGCAAATACCCAGGTAGACAATCGCATGTTGAAAGAAGAAGTAACTGCAGAAGATATTGCTGGAGTTGTTTCACGATGGACAGGAGTACCGGTCGCCAAAATGGTACAGAGTGAACGAGAAAAGCTTTTACATATGGAAGTTGAACTCCATAAACGCGTTGCAGGCCAGGATGAGGCAATTGAAGCAATTTCTGACGCTATTCGCCGCTCTCGCGCTGGCTTGCAAGACAAAAGAAAACCAATTGGTTCATTCATATTCCTTGGAACAACAGGAGTAGGAAAAACTGAACTTGCCAAAGCATTGGCAGATTATCTATTCAATGATGAACATGCGATGATCCGCATTGACATGAGTGAATACCAAGAACGTCATGCAGTTTCAAGACTTATCGGTGCTCCTCCGGGATATGTTGGATATGATGAAGGTGGACAGCTGACAGAAGCTGTAAGAAGAAAACCCTACTCAGTTATTCTGCTTGATGAAATAGAAAAAGCACATCCCGATGTATTTAATATTTTATTGCAGGTTCTGGATGATGGCAGATTAACCGACAATAAAGGACGTCTGGTTGATTTCAAAAATACAATCATAATTATGACCTCTAATATAGGATCACACCTTATTCAGGATAATTTTAAGGAGTTGAATGAAATAAACAGAGATGAAGTAATTGCGAAAACAAAGACTGAATTATTTGAATTACTAAAGCAAACAATCAGACCCGAGTTTTTAAATAGGATAGATGAGCTGATCATGTTCACTCCATTAAACCGAAATGAACTCAGGGACATCGTAACACTACAGTTTAAAGGCGTTCAAGACACGCTTGCGGAAATGGGAATTGAAATTGATGCTTCTGAAGAAGCGCTCGACTGGCTGGCACAATTGGGATATGATCCGCAATTTGGTGCTCGTCCATTAAAGAGAGTGATTCAAAAGAGAATTTTAAATGAGTTGTCTAAAGAGATTCTTTCTGGGAAAATCGATAAAGACAGCAAGATCAAACTTGATGTATTTGACAATCACTTTGTGTTCTTAAATGCAGCAGAATCCTAAACTATACAAATCAAATAGCCGTGAAGAGTATGATCTTCACGGCTATTTGATTTGTTCAGGATGTATATCCGATTAAAAGAAGTAAAAGTTTATGCTAGTCTTACATTAACTGCACTTAAGCCTTTTTTGCCTTCTTCAACGTCGAACTCTACTTTATCGTTTTGTCTTATATCCTGTTTAAGTCCGCTAACGTGAACAAAAATTTCTTTGCCATCCTCTTGGGTAATAAATCCGAATCCTTTGGACTCGTTGAAAAATTTTACTGTACCGGTTTCCATTAATGAATAGTTTAATTGTTTAATTTGTTAAGTTACTGCAAATTACTTATTTATTTGCAATAATAAATATATAAAAAACAAAATTAAAATCAGCTATTTTAATTTTACATAATCAGTAAGCCAGATTAATTAATCTTAAGCTTCCTCAAATTAAAAAATATTTCTACCTGCATCATTTAAACACTGATTGACAATATTTACCAATATTTTCTCCTTGTCAAAGAATTCTGACAATAATTTAAACTGATTTCTCGCACGATCAAGATTTTGTTCAGGATAAGAGATGGGATAATAAACACTTCCATTCAAAAAGTCGCTTAAAAATCTGATTGCCTGCATATAAATCAGATACTTACCTGAAAATAAGATCAAGTCCTTTTCAATATTTGTCAGAATTGAGCCCATTTCGTGTAAATAACCTCTGACGATGGCCTCAAAATAAGCTTCACGAATAAAAATTTTATCTGTATCCGGTTCATTTTCAGAATAGGCGCAGAGATAAGTCCGCATCATATCACCAAGGTCAGAAATAAATTTCCCCGACATCATTGTATCTAAATCAATCACGCAGATACCTTTCATTGTATCTTTATCAAACAGCATATTGCTGATTTTAGTATCATGATGCATCGCACGGTTGGGAAAGTCGGGCGAATTTTTAAATGAATTAAAATAGTCGAGGATAAAGGAATAATGCTTGGCTTTCTGAATTTCGGAAGCGGCTTTTAGTTTTAATGACTCATTAGCATGTTCATGAGCTTCAGCAAATTGATTGTATCGAAGTCCGAGATCGTGAAATCCTGGAATTGTTTCCTTGAGCTGTGAAGCATCAAAATCAGCGAGCAATCTGTTCAACCTCCCAAACTGAACCGCAGCCTCATAGGCTTGTTCAGGATCACTCAATGCATCAAATGAAACCGAATTATTAACAAAGTTGGTTAACCTCCAGTAGATACCTCCAACATAAGCCATTTCACTTCCGTCTAGGCTCGGAATAGCACCAACGAATAGATATTCGGGGTTATGTTTTTTAAGATAATCTGATAAGAGCTTAACATTGGCGGCAATAATCTTAGGCTCCTTGAAAACGTTTATATTGATACTTTGCAGGATGTATCGTTTTGAACTATTTTGAATGCTAATTAACCAGGTTGAATTTATATGACCTGTTCCAAAAGATTTATAACTGACCTGATCAGCTTGAAATCCGTATTCACTAAGTACTTGCTCTAAAAGTTGTTTATCCATTATTGATCGAAAACGATAATTCTATATTAATACTTGGCCGATGTTTTATTTAAAAACATCGTTTTATGTTTGGTATAAAAATAAAAAGAAGAAAAGATAGTTAAACCTAATCCGACCAATGACAGCCCAATTACACTATTTGAGAAGAAAGTTACCCAATTCAACTGAACCTTAAAAATCTCTTTACTCAGCATAACCCCAACACTGCCAACATAACCAAAAGAATCAGCCAGATAAATCAGAAAACCTACATTTCCGGTATGTTTAAAACTAGCAATCAAACGTTCAAAAAATACAGAATTAAATGGAATATACACCATGTACAAGCCAAGTCCGACAAGAGTCATCCACCAGACAGGTGCCAGTTCACCAGTAATAAAAAGGAAGGAACATAATCCTGCTAATATAAATCCTAAACCAATGAAAATATGAGAAAGCATGAAGGCTTTAAAGCTATCTTTAATGAGCACCATACTGCCAATAAGCACTAGAATAATAATTGTTATTGGAGTTTCAGTCCCTGCAAAAAGGTCTGGTTTATCAAAAAAGCCCATTTCCTTCCACATTTCAGCACTGAAATTATCACGCATATCCCTGAAAATAGTTGCAAAAGTATAGATCAGGATGCAAGCTACAAGTCCAGGAAAAAACATTCTGATAAACTTTTTCCGCTCGCTGGCTAACATTGGTACCCTATTCATACGATAAGTGATATCTTCAGCATCAGGCGCAGGAATCTTTTCGATTAGATAAACGAATATTAATAAAGGAACTGCAAAAACCAATCCTGTATAAAAAGGAACCCAAAATTCTGTAATATTAAAATTCAGCATTAACCAGGCTCCAATAGTTTTGACAAAGCCAGAAGCAAAAATAAAGCTTACTGCAAGTGTAGCACCTATAAAATCTGTACTCCTTCGCCCCTCTACATAAGAGAAGACAACGCCCCACAACATTCCTAAAGGAAAACCATTTATAAACAGAAAAAGAATATTGTATGGAGCAGGTATTACTGCAAAAAACAACCAGCTAAGCCAAGCTATTAATGTTAAAACAAGAATGATCTTTCCTCGTCCATGGCGTTTTAGTTCTGATATATACTTAATTCCGTAGAATTTTGCGAGCATATAACCTAACATCTGGGAAATCACAAGTATAGTTTTATAACTATATCCAGCAATTGTTAGTCCGTCGAAAGTTGCAACAGTAAATGATTTTCTGAAGCCAAAAACCATGGTATAAGTTAGAAAAACTGTAATTGCAGCATATAACCCGATTTTTAAAGGTTTACCCTTTATGTGTTCGGGTTTAAAGAAGCTCATGGGATACCAGACTAAACATTTAGATTCAATAATTTTGGAAGTTAATAAATCATTTTACAATGAAAAAATCTGGACAAATAATTAGTAAAATTTAGCTGATTTAATTTCAGGATTGGCTCAATGAAATTGATAAAAATTTCCTATTCGCTATGAATTGCATAACTTCAAATCAAGATATAAAATTCAAATATGAAACCAAGATTCTTAAAAATACTATTTCTATTGTTTTCTGTGATTTCATCTTCGATTGCGCAGGAAAAACCCCTTCAAATTATAATGATCGGAGCCCATCCCGATGATTGTGATATAAAATCTGGAGGAACTGCAGCTCTTTTTGTAGCAATGGGTCATAAAGTTAAATTTCTTTCTGTCACAAACGGCGATGCGGGTCATATGAAAGAAGGTGGCGGAATGCTTGCCCAAAGAAGACTGGAAGAAACGAAAGAAGTTTCTAAAAGATTAGGAGTTAGTTATGAGGTATTGGATAATCATGATGGTGAATTGCTTCCAACTTTAGCTATCCGTATGGAAGTAATTAAAAGAATCAGAGAATGGAATGCAGATGTAGTTATTGCACCCAGATCCAACGACTATCATCCTGACCATCGCTACACAGGCATATTGGTACAGGATGCCGCATTTATGGTAGGAGTTCCAAACATCGCTCCGGATACCCCTCCCCTACGTAAAAACCCAGTGTTCCTTTATTTTCAGGATAATTTTAAAAAACCAAATCCCTTTCAACCAGATATAGCAGTGGATATTTCAAGTGTAATTGACAAGAAGGTTTATAGTCTTGATGCACATCAGTCACAATTTTACGAGTGGCTTCCATGGATTGGAGGGTATGAAAATCAGGTTCCAAAAGAACCGTCTGAACGATTGGCCTGGATAAAGAAATTACGGGGTAATGGTATCAACCCGGCCGTGAAAAGCAGTCTTGAAAAATGGTATGGTACAGTGAAAGCAGGACAAGTGAGCTATGCCGAATCATTTGAAATATGTGAATATGGTAGCCGCCCAAGCGACGAAGACATAAAAAGATTATTCCCAATGTTAGGAAAATAGTTTAACACGGTACCAGTAGTTTCCGGGAAAAATTGAAACCATAGAAATAATGATCTTATTTTTAACTCAAAATTATTCTCTTTTCTTTTCCTGCAGCAGAAAAGAAACATGCCGAGGAGGTACGACGAGACCATGAGTACCTTAAAAAACAATAGACAAAAACGAATAAATGCCGCCGCTGCACCTGATGCTATTAAAGTTAATGCCTAGGCTTGGCCTGTGCCTGCCGCACCAGCTGAGGCGGAAAAAACGTTAACGGAGATTTTGTGCTTAGGCCAAAACTTATGAACAGTCCTATCAATATGGGTAAAAATACTGCATGTTTAAAGTCAGTTAAGGTATAAAATTAATATTATGCTGAAACTGTGGCTAACTTTGTGTTGGACAAAAAAACATACTTTGTAGAATGTAAATGTCTATTTTATCTGAAATTTTATTTTAACCGGAAAACAGTGAATACAGTATTACTCTGGTTTCGGTCCACGCTTATAAATAATGAGCCCATTGAGGAAATTCCGAAGAATCTGATCGCCACAAGGTTTAAAGTTCTCATGCTCTTTATTTCGGAAAATCGCTCCTAATTCAGCTCTGGTAATTGAAAAATCGACTAGTTTAAGGATTTCAACGATTTCCTGATCGTTCAGCTTGAGTGCTACCCGAAGCTTTTTCATAATGTCATTATTGCTCATATCAATTATCTGGAAACTTCAATTTTGATTTTTTTATTTTTAATCTTTTCCATCTTCAGCAGTCTCACCACCGCATCAATTTTATTACGCTTTACAGCAGCATAGGATGAAAAATCCTGAACTTCGATCAAGCCCAGTTCATCTTTATCCAATTTACCCTTTTTCAATAAAAGGCCTACAATATCAATTTTATTAATTTTATCTTTTCTACCTGCTCCAAGATACAAAGTGGCCCATTCAGTATTTGGCGGAATAACATCTTTTTCAGGTAAATTCTCTAGCTCTATATTATCTGATAGAAATGAGGGTTGTTCAGCTTCAGTAAGAATTACATAGGCCGTACCGCTTGAATGCATCCTTGCAGTACGTCCGTTTCTGTGAAGAAAAGCCTCTTCATTATGGGGAATTTGATAGTGAATAACATGGTCAATTTCAGGAATGTCCAGTCCCCTTGATGCAAGATCGGTAGTAATCAGCAAGCGGTAACTGCCATTTCTGAACTTCAATAAGGCTTTTTCGCGATCCTCCTGTTCCATACCACCATGAAAAACCCCGTGATCTAGGCCCATGTCCCAAAGCAAAGCGCTTATTCTGTCAACCGCTTCCCTATGATTACAAAAAACCAGCGCTGAGCCGCTGCCAAGTTTACAAATCAGAGAGAATAAGGTCTCCAGCTTATCGGCTGCTTCAGAAAGTACAGTTTTGATTTTTAAATCTGGACGGCTATTTATATCCTTTAAGAAATTAACCTCAACTGGTTTTATAAGTCCGGCAAAAAGCGGAATTCCTTCCATTTTCGTCGCTGAAGTAAGTATTCTCCTGTTGACATTTTTTAGGCGACTGATGATAAAGCTCATATCATCCTCAAAACCGAATTCTAAGGCCTTATCAAATTCATCCAACACCAGGGTATGAATTTCATCTGTAGTAAAATTCTCATGACGAATGTGATATGCTATCCGCCCTGGCGTGCCAATTAAAACAGCAGGCGCCTGAGTCAGATTGTTCTTTTCAGTCCTGACCGGATGCCCTCCATAAAAACAATTAACTTTAAATCCGGTTACCATAGCTTTAAAAACCTGTTCAATCTGCATAGCCAACTCTCTGGATGGAACGAGAATCATTGCCTGAACTCCATGCATCGAATCATCCAGGCGTTTTAATAAGGGGATCAGGAAAGCAATGGTTTTTCCGGAACCTGTAGGTGAAAGAATAATCGTGTCGCTTTTCGCTGCAGCATCTATAGCAACACGCTGCATCTCATTCAGGGATGCTATTTTTAAATTCTTTAATACCTTTTCAGTCATCTTGCTTTTCAAAATACAAAGGTAATGCAAATATCTTCAATCGATTTAGTGAATCGGACTAAGAAATAAAACGATAATTTAAAATGCAATTCTGTGGTTAAGCGTATTTTTCTATATTTTCGTGATCAAATTAACCAGACCACTGAAACTATCTATTTTCAAATGATGAACAAAAAGTCTATCCCATTTTATCTAATCATATTCAGTATCTACCTGTCTTCATGTCAATCAAATTCGACGACTACTTCTTCAGACTCTGTAGCTAATATTGCTACCAGTCAATCCATTGAAAAAAGCACTACGGAAGAGATAGAAAAAACAACATCGGAGCAAGTAACAGGTAAAAAGGCTAATGCTGCCGAAATTCTTGCCAGGCCACAAGTACCTATTCTTTGTTATCATCAGATTAGGAACTGGATTTCAACAGACGGAAAAATGGGAAAGGATTATATTGTACCCATTGCCGAGTTTAAATCGCAGATGAAAATGCTTGCAGACAGTGGCTACCAGACTATTTTACCTGATCAGCTTTATAATTACCTGGTTTATGGTACAAAATTACCTAAGAAGCCTATTATGCTAACTTTTGATGATACCAAACTGGATCAGTACACAAATGCACTTCCAGAATTGAAGAAATATGGTTTTAAAGGTGTATTTTTTATCATGACGGTTTCTTTGGGTAAGCCAAATTACATGAGTAAGGCACAGGTAAAAGAGCTATCGGATGCAGGTCACGTAATTGGTTCACATACTTATGACCATCAGAATGTAAAGAAATATCAGGGGGAAGATTGGGTAACACAAATAGAGAAACCAACCAAAACACTGAAAGAAATTACCGGTAAGGATGTAAAATATTTCGCTTATCCATTTGGATTATGGAATAAAGAAGCTATCCCGGAACTGAAGAAAAGAGGCTTTACTTCAGCATTCATTCTTGCAGAAAAAAGGGATGAAAATGATCCATTATATACTATCAGAAGAATAATTGCAAGTGGCTATTGGAATACCCGTACCCTTCACAACAGCATTATAAAAAGTTTTTAACCTACAAGAAATACAATTTAATTTTGCCAAATCGATATATTTATAGATCATAAAAAATAAAATCATGAAAAAACTATTTTTATTAACCTTGGTTGCCGGACTGTTTTTAAGTCTCAATTCATCTGCACAGCAGGATAAAAGTAAAAGACCAAGTCCGCCCGAAAAAGTTTCCAAAACTCTTGGATCCGGCGCTGAAATTTCAGTTGATTACAGTCGCCCCTCTCTAAAAGGAAGAGCGTTGTCTGCATTGGCACCAGTTGGAAAAGTTTGGCGTACAGGCGCAAACGAAGCAACTGTATTCGAAACCAGTAAAGATGTGACTATTGAGGGGAAAACATTGCCAGCAGGCAAGTATGGCCTGTATACTATTCCAGGAGATAAAGAGTGGACCATAATTTTCAGCAAGAGCTGGAAACAATGGGGTACTGTTTACAAGGATAGTGAGGATGCATTACGTGTTAACGTAGATAAAGGTAAATCATCAGAAAATACAGAGATGTTTACAATTGAAATTGCCAATAATGGGAACGTATCTATGATCTGGGCCGACACTAAAGTAGTTTTTAAAGTTCGATAAAAAAGTTTCTTATATTAGAAGGGCTTATGTTAACCAACATAAGCCCTTTTTTATGTTCATTTATTTTATTTGAGACTATCGAGAACCTACTATGAAGATTCTTTACTCCATTATCTTATTCTGCTTAGTATCAATGATATTTCTAGCATCCTGTAAATCGGACAATAAAATAAATTCAAAGAAGAGAAGTATTGAATATATTCAAAATGACCTAAAGCCTGATGAATTTTTTCCAGCAGGGCAAGTTGAATTACAAATACAATCGGATGGGTTAACCATGTACGGATTTGCATATACCGCAGATGGAAAGGGTCCACACCCAACAGTAATCTTACTTCATGGTCTACCAGGTAATGAGCGAAGTTTAGATCTGGCACAAAACATAAGAAGAGCGGGCTATAATGTGATTTATTTCAATTACCGTGGAACATGGGGAAGTAAAGGAACATTTGGATTTCAGAATGCAATAAATGATGCAATTTCGGCAGTAGATTATCTTACCGATAGCATAAACGCAGAAAAATTACGGGTCGATACCTCAAAAATTGCTTTCGCTGGCCATAGTATGGGGGCCGGAATAGCACTTCTGGCTGGATTAAAAGATCCAAGAATTAAATCTATTGTTGGAATCTCAGTTTTTAATCCGTTTACCTTACTACAAGGCGAAGGCGCTGAGGGTAATCTTATCGGACTTAAAGAATACCTTTTGACACTTGGGATGCTTAACTGCAACCCCAATAAATTTTTGGATGATATTCTTGCTAAGCTTGATTCCTATGATATTGAGACACAAGTCTCGAGGTCTAATAAAGCAATTTTGGTAATTGATGAACACCAAAACAATACCAATTTCTCAAAATTTAATCCAAGGCAAAATTTTGACTATAAAATGTGGAACACAGATCATGCATTCACAAACAGGCGGATAGCCTTGACAAAAGAAATAGTTAACTGGCTTGATGATACCATGTTAAACAAAGAGAAGGTAAAATAGAAGCAATTTATTGGATTTCCTCAATTTTAAAAGTCTTACCATTAAAGTCAAACTCGTATCCTTCAATTTGAAACATAAGTTTTGCCCCAATTGGCGATATCGCTGAAACAGCAAAATAATGAGATCCATTAACCTGAATTTGTCCGCAACTAATCCCAATATAAAATTTACCCAGATTGGTAATAACCAGACTTCCAGCTTGAACAACATCATAATTCTCTTTGTGTTCAATTTGGTTCAGGACTAAATTTTGTCTTTTTGCTTCTTCCAGTTGTTTCCTGTTTCTATCAATATCTTGCTGCATCATTTCCCGCCCGGTTTCATACTTATCTCCAGCACTGCTTTTAGTATCATCATTTGCTGATTCAACGGCATCATCTATAGCCTTTTGGGCTGTATCAATACAATTATGGACATAATTGATGCAATGTTTATACAGTTCTTCCTTTATAGTATTCATGTTTGCAAAGAAGCATATTTTTTAAGTATTAGCGAAGCGGGCATCCAAATTGAGACTGTATATTTTTAAACAATTCGCCGGAATTCAGGTTTTCAACTTTTTCAAAATCCGCTTACCCCGGCTTTGTACGGAAGCAGAACCGTCCCTGAGCAAGAACTGAACCTGAAAGAAGAGTTCATCCTTAATCCAGGATTGTTCCTTACAAAATAGAAACAAGATATCCATACAGTTAGCTTGCACAGCAACCGGTGTTTCCGGATTTATCAGCCAGTCGAAAGTTGTCTCTATAATCTGATCCTTATACCTAGCAAGTAAAATACTGGTCTCTGAAAAAGATCCTAAATCAACAATAAACATCATAATCTTAGTAAAATGCCTCTGGCAACTTTGATTCTTTTGGAGGTGGTATCCTGCTATGAACTCTGGTAAAGATTGAAGCAAATCATCCAATCTGTAATAAAGAAACTGCTCCAACACCCAAGAAGCTCTGAAGGCAATCTCCTTTTCAGGGTCGAAACTTAAGTCAATCAGATTGCTGGGCAAACAAGTCTTATCCTGTGCAATTTTAATAGCATTAGATTTACTCAAGGCACATGAAAGTTTCTTTAGTAATTGGTCCTTATTCATTTATAAAAATTCAAAATGGGCTATTACCCCCCACAATCATTCTCATATGTTTAAAATACTCCATTAAATCCGTAACTTTGCAATTTATGTTATATAGATGATTACAGTATCAAATCTTTCTCTCCGCTACGGCAAACGAACTCTTTTTGAAGAAGTAAATTTAAAATTTACTCCAGGGAATTGTTATGGGATAATCGGTGCCAACGGCGCCGGAAAATCAACTTTCCTGAAAATTCTTTCCAAAGAAATCGACCCAAGTAGTGGCTCTGTTTCCTTTACTCCTGGAGAACGAATGGCTGTTTTAACCCAAAATCACTATGCTTATGATGAGTTTCCTGTGATAGAGACGGTTATGATGGGTCATAAAGAGCTTCACAGCATTATGAAAGAAAAGGATGCCCTGTATGCAAAAGATGATTTTTCTGAAGCTGACGGTGAACGGGCAGGTGAACTTGAAAACATATTTGCCGAAATGGACGGCTGGAATGCAGAGAATAATGCAGCTACCATGCTAAGCAATCTAGGAATTAAAGAAGAATTCCATTTTAGTTTATTGAAAGATTTAGATGGTAACCAAAAGGTAAGAGTGCTTCTTGCACAGGCATTGTTTGGAAAACCTGATATTCTTTTACTGGATGAGCCTACCAACGACCTTGACATTCAAACCATTGCATGGCTAGAAGATTTCCTGGCATCTTATGAGGGAATCATCATCGTAGTCTCTCACGATAGGCACTTTTTAGAT
>JBIIRT010000130.1:0-7154 GCA_044341405.1 Daejeonella sp.
TATTTGGTCTCTTGTCTCTAAATTATTTGAAAAATAGTTATAGGTAACGATTAAATACATAATTGAAATCAAGATTGCATTGACTATCAAAAATGCTAACCATCGGTAAGTGGTTTTTCTAATTTCTAGAGGTTTAACACTCAGGAAATAGGCTTTCTGCTGTATTAAATACCTCAGACTGGCAATTGAATAGATTAAAATTAGAAATGGCCTACCAAGAGATTGAAGGTAGCTAGGGTAAAGAAGGGTTATATCTAATGATCGATGAAAGTTTGGATCTGCAATCAATTTTTCGGCATAGACAATCTTTTGACTGAAATCTACAAAGTAATAGGGACTGATATTTATTATTCCTAGTATAAAGGGTATAAAATGCCAATAGTCCGAATAGCTAAATTTCCAAGTATCATCTATCGTACCTTTAGTGTAAAAGTATAACATGGGTGCTGATAAGTGATACAATGGCGCAGCATTCCCAAATAGAATGGATACTCCTATAACTGAATCACTTTCAAAAAAATAATAGTTAGCCATCACGAATAGACTGATTGGTAGTAAATAACCAGCCAAATAGATACAGTTTTTATTGAATCTAAAATTGTGTATGGTTAAAACCACCGTCAGAATAATTGTTGTCAGCGCGAAATAAAATACCATATTACTTTCTCTGAAATTAGTTCAATTCTTTAAAAAAAGTTCTGATTTATAAAAAGACTCCAAATATTTAATATTCCCAATTGTTTTTAGTTCACAAATGTAAAATCAGACCATTTTGTAAAATCGACTAGTGTTTTCGGTTCATTTTTTGAATTTGATTTTTTTGTTCAAAAATGGTACTCAAAACAAAATTTTGAATTTAAACAAATGCGAGTTGAGAAAATGATTCATTTCAGAATTTTAGTTCATATTCAGAAATTCAGTCTTATTTTTTTTAAATAATTCCAATTTTTAAAAGCATCTGTAGCTTTTTTGTTCACAATTAAAAAATTGGACAATTCTAGATCGGCTTACGTTTGATTTTCGGCTGATATAAATCATATTCGCGCCCCCACTCGGTTATTAGTACCAGCTATTGCCAATTAACTGTCAGTTATTTCTGTTGTGTTGAACAAAAATAACGCTTGTGTAAAGCATGCTTTCAATTGGTTAAGAGGGGCTTTTTTTTCAAATGTTATACCATTAAACAAAATTTATTATTCATAATAATTATTAAACGAAGTTGAATTATTTCTTAATAACCCATAAAAAAATAAATGGTTTAAATAGGCAAAAGGTTATTGCATTGACACTTACTGTGCCTGTTAAATCAAATGTCAATTTAACCAGTATAACTCTGGTTTGAACATGTTGCTTTCAGGCTTTTATTTCCTTTAAAGATTTCTCCACAATTAAAAACAGTCAGATTTAGATGATAAAGAGTAGATTATTAGGTTTTTGTTTAACTGCGTTCTTTTTAATTCAATTCCCATTTGTTTCTGTTCATGCGCAAACCTGCTTTGTACCTTACAATCCAGCGCCTGCTAGCTCATGGGGAATGATCCAAAAATTCCAATCCAGTGCGGTGATTTGGAATGGGGGAACACCAACTGCTGCAGACCTAAATGGAGATGGAATCTCAGAAATTCTAGTACCTGCTACTGATAATTCAGGATATTACGTTTATAAGGGTGATGGATCAAATGCGTCTACAGGCACAAAGGATTTTGTCATTGCCACCACCAATGAGCGTTCTGTTCAACCAGCTATTGCGAATATCATAGGAAATGCATCTTCTGCGCCTGAAGTAGTGATGGTCAATGCTTCGGGCTTTGTTTATATTTTTGCTAGTACTGGTGGAACTGAAACCAATTTTTTATTCAAATCCACGACGGCTTCCCAATACGATAATGGAAATGCTGTCAATCAAATTACCAAATCGGCGACACCTTATATTGTAGATATTGACGAAGATGGTACTGCCGAAATCGTGCTCGGTTCGGATGTTTTTGGAATTGTGAATGGAGCATTGGTGAAGCGGGTTGCCGGCTTGCCTTTAAATTATTCCAGTCAAACATTTGGTTCTACTGGTACTCCCATCGATGTGATTGTTGTCGACATCATTTCTTCCAATCCTGGTAAAGAATTAGTTTTTGGATCAAGAGTGTACGGCTTTAATCTTGGAGCGGGAACGATGACCTTGCTAAAGGATTTGAGTACTGTTTCAGGCTCTGGCATTGCAGCAAATGACAATGGCCCAACTGCAGTTGGGGACATGAATGGGGATGGCAAATTAGATATCGTTTACAATGGTTCTTCTTTTGTAGTGATGTGGGATCCCAATGGAACCACCTTAGCGAATACCTTACTTTTCAAAAGAGTTCCGCCAACATTCAATTTTGGCGTTCGAGGTTTACCCTTAATTGCCAATGTGTACAACGATAAAACAACGGGGGGCAAAGCCACAGATCTAGCCGAAGCGGTAATTATCAATTCAGCCAGTGGGTCAGCGGGCTTAGTAACTGCCTATAATTTAAACTTCAATACCACGGCGGGAACAGCAACCCAACACATCTGGTCCTTTGGCACCAATGACATGTCAGGTTCTACGGGTATTACCGCATTTGACTTTGATGGGAATGGAATACGGGAAATTGTATACCGTGATCAATCCACCTTGCGTATTATCAATGGCAATCTTGCCATACCGGTAAATTATGCCTCTGCACCAGTTGCTTCTGCTACTTGGGGGGAATACCCAATTGTGGCTGACTTGAATAATGACGGTCAAGCAGAAATTGCTGTTACGGGTAATAATATGTTACAGGTTTTTGGAAGTGATCCGGCAACTTCTTCTTGGAAAGGTGCACCTGGTTATTGGAATCAGCGCAACTACCGCATTGTCAATATCAATTCGAATTTGACGATTCCTACTACTGAAATAAATGCGGCAAGTGCGATTGCGTACAATAACAACGAAGCGCAATTGCAATTTTCAGATGCTGTAGGGATTGGTGTGCCTAATGGATTCACGTTTGGGCCGGATGCATCCATCACCATTACTTCCATTACAGGTACTTGTCCCGCGATGACTGTGGCTGCAACCATTAGCAATACCGGTGCTGCAGTATTGCCAGCGGGAACCTTTGTTTCACTGTATGATGCAGACCCAACTAGTGGGCCGGCTAATTTGGTAGGCACCTTTCAAACAACTTCAGCGATTGCAGTAGGTGCAACGGCTACTGTATCGATTCGCGCACAATTGGTAGGAGCAGGTTCCCGGATTTTTGCGGTGGTCAACGATAATGGAACCAGCGCAACACCCTTTAATTTAAGTACTTGGACAACAAATTTTAAATCAAACACCCCTATTTACGAGTGCAATTTTAACAATAACATCAGTTCATTGACATTTACGTCTTGTTTAGACTCTGACGGGGATACTGCACCTGATTTTGCAGATATTGATGACGATAACGATGGGGTATTGGACTATGTAGAACAAACTTGTAACGGTACATCCATGAGTAAATCAGGCATTACCGTGAGTTCTGAAATTTCATGGATCTTTCAAAATGCACCTGCTATTGGATTGAATGCTTTATTGGATGGTTCACTTTTTCAACAGTTGTATCCTTCTGTTACCTCCATCACCAATAAAACGCTTCTTCAATTTAATTTCCCTGCTCTTAAAGTATTAAACTTGATTGAGCTTGCGAATAGTAACAGTCAAACCCCCTTTGTAGCAGGGGGAACCTATAAAATTCAAGGGTCAAATAATGGCATTACTTGGGAGGATATTGTCAGCTCACAGGTAATTGCAAATACGCCTCCAGATTTAGCGACTACTAATTCCATCAAATTTGATATGCCGAATAACTACAAAGGTTATTTTAACTATCGAATTTTTGCAATTAATGTAACTGGTCAGGCCAATTGGTCACAAGAAGTCTATTTTAGAGAGGTCACCTGCCTTGATCTCAATACCGATGGGGATGGGCTTTCCAATCGATTGGATCTAGATTCCGATGGAGATGCCTGCCCGGATGCGGTAGAAGCAGGCACTACCTTCATTTCAACTTCTGGAGTTGCAAACGCCGCTAAAATAACCACAAGTGTAATTCCTGCACCCTATGATGCGAATGGCTTTGCAAATGGTCTGGAGACAGCCAGTGGGTCAGGTATTTACAAAGGCACGTATTCGTATGATTATGCGGTAAATGCATCATTTAGCGCTTGTTTGGATACGGATGGGGATGGCATAACAGACATCAATGATATCGATGATGACAACGATGGGATTTTGGATGTCATCGAAATGACCAATTGCAATACCTCCATTTTAATTACTCCAAGTGCTGCGACTTCTAGTCCTGTTTATGGGGGGAGTACTGCGGATCGAACCATTAATGGATCAGGTTTTACAGGTAGCGGTCTTGCTGCTTTAGCAACAGCGCCTGCTACTTTAGATGATGCATGGTTATTGAAAGAGCCGCTTACCTCAGGATTTATAGAGTATATATTACCGGCCAATTCCAATATTGGTGGTGTTGTCTTGTGGGCCCCTGATGCATTCAATTATGGAGGTGGTGATGGGCCTCCCAAAGATTTTACGGTAGAAATCACCTATAAAAATGGGCTAGTATTTACTACGGGTGTGTACACTACAGCACGACCCAATGGTAGTGGGGCAAATCCGGGTGCTCAGGTATTTAATTTTCCGCAAACCTTTTTAAATGCAACGAAAGTAAAATTAAACTTCTTAAATGGCTGGTATGATATCAATAATACGAGCCAAAGTCAAGTAAGCACGGATGGTCAAACTGTTTCAGCGGCATATAACATGTTCTTGGGCGAGTTTAGGGTCTTGTGCGGTGCTACTGATATAGATACGGATAACGATGGAATTCCTAACCGATTGGACTTGGATTCAGATGGTGATGCTTGTCCGGATGCAAAAGAAGCTGGTATCCTAGGCACGCTGAATGCAGGGGTTATTAAAAACGGAAACAATGGCACAGTTTCGACCACGACTTCAGGAGTTGCGGGATCCATTGCAAACGGTGGTTATGGAACAAATGGATTTGCGGATGCATTAGAAACAGTTGCAGATAATGGAGTTTATTCAGGCGCTTACAATTATGGTTATGCCATTTACGCAGGTACATCCGTATGTTTAGATTCTGATGGTGATTCGGTTGCAGATGTTTATGATTTAGATGATGATAATGATGGTGTTTTAGACCAAACAGAATCATCATCTTGTAGCACTACTCCTAATTATACTTTCAGAAATATCAATGGCACCACTACTGGGGCAATGGGTTATAATGCTGCTTTTCCTTCCTGGATGTTAAATTCATTTACTGAATCTCAAGATGGTTATAGGCTTATTTTTGATCAACCGGTATCAGATGTGGTGCTTCAGTTTGCATCCATTTATCAAGACGATCGTATTGGGGATTTCACCGTTAAATTAAAAGATGGCACAGTCATTTCTGGCATTGACTTTAATCTATTAACAAGCTATGGGCCAACTAATTCAGTTTGGACGCCACAGCCTAATAATACAGGTAATTTTAACGGTAATTTCACTAAGTATTTTGGTGCGCCTTTTTCTACGAGTACACCCTATTTTAGAACAACAGTAGCTAATACGGGAACCACTCAGTCATGGGGGATTGTACAATTAAAAAATATTGCCGGTGCATCCGAAGTAGGTATTTCAGAAGTAAGTTTCAGAATTATTGGAGGTACTTCAACATCTGGAACGGGAGGTTTAGCTGTATTTGCTTCTTGCTTCTTTGACCAAGATACAGATAACGACGGCATTTCAAATCGCTTAGATTTAGATTCAGATGGCGATGGCTGTCCAGATGCATTAGAGTCTGGAGTGTCAGGAACCTTATCTACCGGTACTGTAAAAAATGGATTATATGGTGTAGTTAAAACAACTACAGCGAATGTTGCGAATGCAATAGCTGCAGCACCTTATGGATTAAATGGTTTAGCGGACGGAGTTGAAACTGCTGCGGAATCTGGATTAATTAATTATACCTCAAAATATAATCCATTTGCAATTAATAGAAGCATAGCAGCTTGTAAGGATACAGATGGGGATGGAGTATTTGATGTAAATGACATTGATGATGACAATGATGGTGTTTTAGATGTTACAGAATTTACCACTTGTACGGCACCGTTGAATGCTATTGCTCCGACTTCCGCAGGAGCAACTGCAAATTATGATACAAATAAAGCCATCTTTAAAACAATTGCGGGTACAACCTCAAAAGTTTCAACGCGCATAGATGGATCTGCTATTGACGTAGTTCAACTATCGGGAACCAGTTCAGGGTCGATCACTTTTGATAGATCCTTTATGCTTTTGAATCTTGTTGTAGCAGACATTGATCAAGGAGAAACTATTTCATTAAAATTATATGATTACCAAAATAATTTAATTCAATTATCAGCAAATGACATCATTCAATTAGGGTCGAATGTAAATGTGAATTCTTATAATACAAACGGCAATTCAATAACCCTTGCTTCTAAAACTTCATCAACTTCTTTTGATGGCTCTACATCCAATGTTTCCAATATTAAATTACAGCTATTAAGTGTTGTAAAACGTATTGAATTTTATAAAACTGCTGGGGCAAATAATACCTGGGTTGGATTGTTATCAGCTTGTGATGATTCGGATACAGATAAAGATGGCATCCCTAATCATTTGGATTTAGATTCGGATGGAGATGGCTGTAGTGATGCGATTGAAGCGAAGAGTTCAACTACCGCGGCAAGTACAACAGTTTATCCAACAGGTACAGATGGAAATACTAATGGTTTATTAAATGATTATGAAAGTGTTACGGCTGGCGTGGTTAATTATACATCCTTATATGACCCTTTTGCTACTAGTGCCAATTTAGCTGCTTGTAAGGATACCGACGCAGATGGTATTTCAGATGATACAGATTTAGACGATGACAATGATGGTATTTTAGATGCGGTCGAATCACCAGATTGCTTTTTCTCAGAAAATGACTGGCATTTTGGCAACCGTCCTGACATTAAAGTTACCTCTGGGTTAACCATGACTAGTCCACAAAATCAACCCCAAAAATTAGTGGATGGGAAGAATAGTGGGGTGAGTTACGATGTGCGAATGGAAA
>JBIIRT010000131.1:0-6941 GCA_044341405.1 Daejeonella sp.
TACCGGAAATAAATAATAACTGTGAGTTTTTTGATACTTTTTCGAGGATAGAGAACATAGCACGTGGTGACAGGAATCCATCGTGCTGGTAAATAATTTCATTTTGGACATTAAGAAGAGTAACTGTAGGATAGGAAATCTGACCTTTAACCGTACCCAGTTCTCTGGCCAGATCATGCAATCCAGCTCTATGCTTAAAGCTTCGGCCCGCAAACGTGATCTCACGCTTATCCTCTGCGTCTAGAAATACAGTATAAAATTTCTCATTTAGTAGTGCGGCCACATTTTTATCCTTAGTCATCGTGTTTTTCATCGCATGACAATATTTGCACCAGCTTGTCATGATCAGCACTACCATTGGTTTAGGTGCCTTTTGATTCAAAACTTTGATCTCTTCAAACTTAACAATGCGATTCTGTGCTGGCAGATCTGAAACCATGATCAGGATAAATAGGAATACAATCAATATCCTTGGCATCTTATTTGATAATTAAACGCACACCCATAAAACCCCTAATTCCCTGATTGGGGGCATAAACATATCCCGGATCAAAGGTCAGTGCATATGGGTTAGCTGGAGTAGGAACTACATTTCCGGATAGATCGGTTTGAACATTCCTATCAAAAGGGTCATTACCGCGTGCAATTAAAAATGGTTCATTTCTACCCGGTGTCCAGTTAAGTAAATTTTTTACACCTCCATAGAGTTCGATCTTTTTCAAGCCTGTATAGGTAAATTGTATATTTTGGAGGCTCCAAACTGGTGATTCTTCACTTCGGGGATCTAATTCGCTTAAAAGTGGCAAGAGCATGGGCCCATAAATATTGCCTGTATAATCCAGCCCAAGATTCAAATTCTCCACCTTATAGGAAATCCCCCAGGTACCAGACCACTTTTCATTGAGAAATGGTCTGATCTTTTTATCTAAGCTTTCATTTTTTGAAAATACTTCCAGCAGGGAAGTCCCAGCTATAACCTTAAGTCCGTTTGCAAATGTCAAATCAAAGTTGGCGCTTAATCCGCGTGAAACTGCATAGCCCTGTAAATTACTATAGATAATCTGGTTAGGATTGCTAAAATAATCAGGTATGATCTGGTTATTAAAATGTGTATACCAGGCTGAGGCATCAACACCTATAAAAGTGCCGCTATCAAAATAGATTTTCTTAATAAAATTAAGATTAGCGTTATAGCTTCTTTCAGGTTTAAGCTGTTCTGTGATCACAACCTCCCTTGAACCCGTCAGAGCTGCATGTTCCTCGGTAAACAAACTGACCACTCTAAAACCAGTACCTGCATTTAATCGAAGAATATTATTCTCATTGAATATCCATTTGTATGCAAATCTTGGAGTTAAAATATTTCCGTGATTGGAGTTATAGTCGTATCGTATTCCCAGCAAAAGTTTATGTTTTTCGGCAAGGGCAATTTCATCTTGCACAAAAATTCCCGGCAGCCATACCCGCTCCGTATTGTTTAGTCCGTTGGGCAAAGCTGTAGCCGGAGTATTATCGTCATAAAAGGTATACCTCAGGGCTGAACCAAAAAGCAGATCATGATTTTTTATTTTTTTATCCCAACTTAACTGTCCAAATGCAACTTTTTGCCTTGCTTTATAAATGGTATTTCCATAAACCGAATTCTGATCATGGTCATTCAAAGACCAGGAAAACATGACAGGTTCTTTTATAGGAAGCTGATAAGTGCCCAGCATTTCCCATCTGTTGGTGTAGATACTCTCTCCATAACGTAAATTACCACCGCGGTAAGACTTGTCCCATGTGACATCACCACCCCAGCGGTCCTCGTAGTTATAACGTGCCGCCAGACTGAACTGTCGGTTTTCCTTTCTGTTAAAATTCCATTTCTGAAACACTGAAATCCTATCCTGAAGGGTTACATCAGTAAAAAGATCCTTGTTGTTATCAATCCGGTTTCCATATTTAAAATAATTAACGCCCGTCAATACTTCAGCAGTTTTGCCAGCCTTGAACTTAAATCCCAGATCAGTATTTAATTCTCCCCAGGAAGTTGAGAAAATATCTCCTGAAAATGCCGCAGCATTCTGAGGCTTTTTGGTAATGATATTAATCAAACCACCAACCGCTTCAGAGCCATAAAGCGATGAAGCAGGTCCTTTAACTATCTCTACACGTTCAATTAAAGCATTGGGTATACCAGAAAGACCGTAAACAGAAGAAAGTCCGCTAACTATTGGCATACCATCAATCAGAATCATTGTATAGGGCCCCTCCAGACCATTGATATGGATATCACCGGTATTGCAAATATTACAGTTTAGCTGGGGTCTAACTCCATTTATATTCTGTAAGGCATCAAAAATTGAGGGTGTTGGATTCTTTC
This sequence comes from Daejeonella sp., assembly GCA_044341405.1. Classification (GTDB taxonomy): domain Bacteria; phylum Bacteroidota; class Bacteroidia; order Sphingobacteriales; family Sphingobacteriaceae; genus Daejeonella. Next base: position 2,366 of record JBIIRT010000131.1, read on the forward strand.
TGAAAAATGCAGGGCTATATACTTCAACAGGAACCGGGCTAGCAAGTCGGCTCACCTCCTTCATGGTTCCGGTAACTACAAATTCTTCGATAGCTGCCCCAGACTCCTTAAGATCAACATTTAAATTAAGATTTTCATTTTCACGGATAACAATCTCAGCCTTGTAAGAAACATACCCTAATGCAGTAAAACTGATATTATACTTGCCCGGTTTAAGTCCGGTGATGGTATATTTACCCAATGAGTCGCTTTTTGAACCAATTTTAGTATCAATAATTTTCACTGAAGCATATTCAACGGCATTCCGACCTGAACTAACTACTCCACTCAGCGTAGCATTCTGTGCATTTGCATTTAAAACAAATCCATAAAGTAAAAATACGAGGGTAAACAGCCTCATTTATAAATATTAGGTATCCAAAAATACAAATTTAGATTAATCTAAAAATAATATTTTATAAATCTTAAAATTAAATACAAATTGATAAAATATGACAATTCCGGTTATGGATTTTCTTTCGGATATTTGCTGGCATGTCGGGTGGAATAAATATCAAGAATAAGAGAGCCTATTTTGAGTATCACATACTCGAGACCTACACAGCCGGCATTAAACTGCTTGGTACTGAAATAAAATCAATTCGTGAAGGTAAAGCAGATATCAATGACGCTTTCTGCACCTTTTTTGATGGGAATCTCTATGTAAGAAATATGCAAATTGCTGAATATTCGCATGGGTCCTTTTACAACCATGAAGCCAAACGCGACAGGGTATTGCTATTGAACAAAAAGGAAATTGCAAAACTCCGGACAAAAATTGAAGAAAAAGGTTTTACCATTATCCCCTTAAAGATTTTCACATCAGAACGAGGTTTTGCTAAACTGGAGATCGGCTTAGCACAGGGTAAAAAGATTTACGATAAACGCGAAACCCTCAAAGATCGAGATGCGAAATTGGAAATGAGTAGAGCGATGAAACGGTAGAATTATCAATTACGAATTACGGACTATTAATTACGAATTACGGACTACCAATTACGAATTACGAATTATTAATTACGAATTACGGACTGTCAACTGACAACTGTCAACTGTCAACTGTCAACTGACAACTGTCAACTGTCAACTGACAACTGTCAACTGTCAACTGTCAACTGTCAACTGTCAACTGTCAATTAATTACCACGCTTTTTCTCCTACCAGCGGCACAAAACGAAATGTATCGAGTACAAAGCGTTCAAAATCATTTTCAGCTACTCTCAAAACAGTAATCATCTTTTGGGACTTTTCGTCACCAACGGGAATCACCAGTATGCCTCCTATTTTCAGTTGTTTCAATAATATTTCAGGAACCAAAGGCGCACCGGCAGTTACTATGATCTTATCATAAGGAGCAGGCTCGGCAATTCCCTTAGAACCATCTCCAAAAAAGAATTCAGCTATATAGCCCATATGAGGCAATACCTGTTTGGTCCGATGATATAGATTTTCCTGTCTTTCGATCGTATAAACCTGAGCACCAAGTTCCAGAAGAATACAGGTTTGATAGCCTGAGCCAGTGCCAATCTCAAGCACCTTATCACCTGGCTTGATATGCAAAAGTTCAGTCTGGTAAGCTACGGTATAAGGTTGTGATATGGTTTGTCCGTCGCCTATTGGAAATGCGATGTCCTTATAGGCCTGTGTCCAGAATGTTTCGTCAAAAAAATAATGTCTCGGGACTTTCCCTATCGCTTTCAACACATTTTCATCAGCAATACCCTTCTCTCTGAGTAATTCAACCAACTTTTTACGGGCTCCCTTTTCACGGTAGCTATCAACTAATTTATGTGCCATTGCTTATCAAAAATAATCTTATAGAGGCAGCTTTTGAAAATAAAATTGAGAATAAATAAAAGGACTGATTTCAATAGGGATCTACATCAATATGAATGTAAACACCTTTATTTACAGGTTGAGAATCAAAGACCCTGAGAATTGTCAGTAAGGCTTCCTTAATCTTCCGGACAGATACACCCTCTCTTTCAACTTTGATCAAAATAGTTTGAATATAATAGTTTCTAATACGGCTAATCAGAGGTGCTTCAGGGCCCAAAACCCGATCGCCGAGCTGCGATCTTAAAACTTTAGCCAGAGAATCTGAAATAGATACTAGTTTAGAAAGATCCTTATGCTTTACATCCAGCTGTATGAGTCTGTAAAGTGGTGGATAATGGAAATTTCTTCGCTCTAGAATTTCAGTATCAAACATCTCCTCGTAATCGCCTCTTATAACCTGGCTGATAATACGATGGCTGGTATCATAAGCCTGAATAATCACCTTACCTTGTTTTGCTCTTCTTCCTGCCCGTCCTGAGACTTGAGCCAACATCTGAAAACTTCGCTCAAATGCACGGAAATCAGGATAATTTAACATGCTATCGGCGCTAATAATCCCGATAGTACTTACATTCCCAAAATCGAGTCCTTTAGCTACCATCTGTGTACCCACCAAGATATCGATCCTACCTTCTTCAAAATCATTCAAAAGAATCTGAAAACTGTTCCTTGTCCGGGTAGAGTCAAGATCCATACGGGCAATTTTCGCATCCACAAAGATCCGCTGTAATTCATCCTCTATCTTTTCTGTACCAAATCCCTTCTGTTCAATTTTGGTTGATCCGCAAGCCGGACAAGCTTGAAGTACATCCTGTTTATATCCACAATAGTGGCAATGGAGCTTGGCACTGCTCTTATGAAAAGTAAGGCTTACATCACAGTTAATGCATTTTGGAGTATAACCGCAGGTAGTACAAAGTGAAACCGGTGTGTAACCACGGCGATTCTGAAAAAGAATCACCTGTTCCTTACGGGACAATGCCGCCTTGATCTCATTTACTAGCACTGTGGTAAAATGCGATTGCATGGTTTTGCGTTTAGTTTCTTCAGCAATACTCACCACTTCAATTACAGGTGATTTTACTCCGCCATACCTTCCCTTTAAAGTTACGAAACCATATTTCTTAATCTTCGCATTATAAAAACTCTCCAAACTCGGGGTTGCCGAGCCTAACACTATCTTAGCCCCATATAGGTGAGAAAGGTAGATTGCAGTATCTCTGGCATGGTACCGCGGAGCCGGGTCATATTGCTTATACGATGATTCATGCTCTTCATCGACAATGATAAGTCCAAGATCCTTAAATGGCAGAAATATAGATGATCGTGCACCAAGAATCATTTTATACTCCCCCTTTAATACTTTCTGCCAAACTTCCGCACGTTCATTATCATTAAAACGGGAATGGTAAACTCCAATCTGACCTCCAAAATGTTCACGCAAGCGTTCAATGACCTGTGTAGTTAAAGCGATCTCAGGCAAAAGATATAAGGTTTGCTTGTCTTGCTTTAACATTTGTTCTATCAGCCGGATATAGATTTGAGTTTTACCTGAAGATGTTTCACCATAAAGCAGCACTACATCTTTTACTTCCAGCTGTTCATTGATTTCTGCTAATGCAACCTGCTGAGCATCATTCAACTTAAAATCATGCAGCATGTCGAGTTCCTCGACACTAAATCGACTTACCACCTTATCCTCCTGTATGAAAATCTCCTTATCAATCAGTGTTTTTAAAGCGGCGGGGCCGCTACCGCTGACTTCCAAAAGCTCGGACTTCGAAATTTCAATTTGCTGCTTTTCAAGCTTAAAATAAGCCAGTAAAAGTTCTAGTTGTTTTGGTGCACGTTCAAGAATTTCGAACAAAGCCCTGCGGTTTTCAGAATCTTTATATTGGGGATGCAGACTAATAAATGATTTCTTTTTGGGTTTAAACTTTTCGGAAATTTCTTCAGAAATTATAATAATATTCTTCTCAAAAAGTGCTCTTAGTATTGGAAAAACTGTTTTTTGTCCCAGTAATTTACTAATATCACTTACCCTAAGTTCTGATTGAATATCCAGGGCATCAATAATGAGGAACTCCTTGTCAGAAAGTTCTGACTTATCAAACTCGGTTGAATGATTAAGGATAATACGGGTTTCACTTGCCAGTTTGAGAGCTGAAGGTAGCGCAGCTTGCATTACTTCACCGATATGGCATAGGTAATAATCCGACATCCATTTCCATAACTTCAACTGAAACTCATTTACAATAGGCTCATCATCAAGTACATCAATGATATATTTAGCCTCATATAGTTGGGGAGGATTTTCAGATACTTGATAGACGATTGCAGTATAGATTCTAGCCCGTCCAAATTGAACCACCACACGCTTACCGATTGAAATAGCTCCAGTCATTTCTAATGGAACCCGGTAGGTGTATGTTTTAGGTATCGCTAATGGAAGAACTACCTCGATGAAAAGTGTCTTCCTTTCAATACCATCTGTTTCATTAAACTCGAGCATTATTTACTTTTTACGGCGATTGTAATCAGGCTGAACCAACCCATAATAAAAAAAAGACCACCAATTGGAGTGAGCGGTCCAAGAACTGAAAGCTGTGTGATATTCAGTATTTCTTTAGCAGAAATCAAATATAAAGAACCTGAAAAGAAGATAATCCCAAGAGAAAAGAACCAAGCAGCCATATTT
>JBIIRT010000132.1:0-6906 GCA_044341405.1 Daejeonella sp.
ATATCTCTTCCATGAACTCAAAGCGTGCCATCACCAGGGTTTTAGGTTATAATATGGGTAAGGCAGCAGTTGACTGTTATAATCAATGGTTTGCGGTAGAGCTTGCAAACCGTTATGGAGATCGTATCCGCATGAATGCCTTGGCACCAGGTTTTTTCCTTACCGAACAAAACAGAAATTTATTGACTAATCCTGACGGGTCATTTACAGACCGGGGTGAAAAAGTAATCAGAAATACACCGTTTAAGAGATTTGGTCATCCGGATGAGTTGCAGGGAGCATTGGTATGGTTGTTAAGTGATGCGTCTAAATTCGTTACAGGTTCTATGGTTTGTGTTGATGGAGGATTTTCAATTTTTGCCGGAGTTTAAATGAATAAAAATTATAAAATAGACGGATCTTGTGTGATGCAACAAACCATGCGCTGGTATGGTCCAAACGATCCGGTAAGTCTTTCAGATATTCGTCAGGCAGGATGCACCGGAATTGTATCGGCATTACATCACATTCTCAATGGAGAGGTATGGCCAATTGAAGATATCCAAAAAAGACAAAAGGAAGTCGCGGATGCCGGTTTGGTATGGAGTGTTGTTGAAAGTGTTCCTGTTCACGAAAATATAAAGACTCAAATTGGACCTTATCTAAAACAAATAGATAATTACAAACAAAGTATCCGGAATTTAGCTTCCTGTGGCATTAAGTGTATTACGTATAACTTCATGCCGGTTCTTGATTGGACCAGAACAGATCTGGCCTACACAGTGGAAGATGGATCGAAAGCTTTGCGTTTTGAAAAGGCAGCTTTCATTGCCTTTGATCTCTTTATTTTAAAACGACCGGGTGCAGATTCAGATTATACCGATGCAGAAATAAGTCGCGCGAAAATTCGGTTTAACGGAATGAGCGATGAGGAAAAACATCTCCTGACCAGAAACATCATTGCAGGATTACCCGGTAGCGAAGAAAGTTTTACCATAGAACAATTTCAGCAGGCATTGGATTCCTATAGAGGTATTGATGCAGATCGTCTCCGCCAGAATCTTATTTATTTTTTAAGTGAAATTATACCTGTTGCTCAAGAGTGTAGCGTAAAAATGGTCATTCACCCAGATGATCCACCTTATGGGATACTTGGATTGCCAAGGGTTGTCAGTACGGCATCGGATGTTAAAGCATTGTTTACAGCTATTCCTTCCTTATCTAACGGACTTTGTTTCTGTACTGGGTCATTTGGTGTCAGAGCCGACAATGATTTACCAGCAATGGTTGAACAATTTGCTGAAAGAATCAATTTTGTTCATTTAAGAAGTACCCGTCGCAATGAATGGGGTGATTTTTATGAAGATAATCATTTGGATGGAGATGTGGATATGTATGCAGTAGTTAAGCAATTGGTAAAAATATCCCATACTAGAAATGTTTCAATACCTATGCGTCCTGACCACGGGCATCAGATGCTTGATGATTTAAAGAAGAAAACGAATCCTGGTTATTCTGCCATTGGCCGTCTCCGAGGATTAGCAGAGTTGAGGGGGTTGGAATATGGGATCATAAGGAATGAGATGTGAGATATGAGATGTGAGATGTGAGATATGAGATGCAAGACATCGTTAATTCTCTAACCAATATCTATAGGTATCAAATTTCTTCTGACTGTCATCCCATCAAAGGAGGGATTAAAACCTTCTTTTTTGTAATTTCCCTTATTATTTATTTAATTGTGATAAGTTTCTAAACAAATGCAATTTTAAGATTACATTCAGTTAAAATAGTTTATTGTGTTTGTATAATAAGGTTTTGTTCCTTAGAATTTACAATGTTTAATATGTATTTCTACTCCCGTTTCATTTTTTTTCTTTGTTTAATCCTATTTTATGCAGGTTTTTCTAATGCACAGGATAGGCGAAAATTTAAGATTTTTCAGTTTCCTGCAAATATGATTCCAACCATTGACGGGAAAAGTGATGATTGGAAAATAGTGGATCCTTCTTATGATATTGGTATGAATCAGCTACAGGATGACAGACACGATAGTATCCGTCATCGCTCGGCTGATCCTAAAAATCTTGATGTAAGTGTAAAGGTTGGCTGGGTAAAGGGTATGAACAGGTTATATTTTTTATATGAGGCATATGATGATTATTGGGACTTTTCATTGAAAGATTTACATAATGATATTTTTGAGGTTGTGGTAGACGGGGATCAGTCGGGCGGACCTTTTATCAGTTCATTCCACCCGAATAAAGACTTGGATCGAATGGAAACCTATTTTTCATACCATGGAGTTCAAGCTCAGAATTATCATATTTTTACTCCCTCCAGGGAAAAGGATTGGGCAATGGTTTGGGGTGGTCAGCCCTGGATTAAGGAACTCCCTTTTGCAAATGCCGCTCAAAATTACAATTTCAAGCCGGGTGAGTCAGGACGATTAATTCTTGAATTTTGGATTACTCCTTTTGATTATGCTGGTCCCGAAGGTGCTTCAAGAGCAGTAGAATCTATTTTAACAGAGAATAAAGAAATTGGTCTTAGTTGGGCAGTTTTGGATTATGACGATCAAAAAAAATCGACTCACAATGGTTTTTGGAATTTAAGTAAAGTTCGAGAGATGTATGGTAATGCCTCATATCTGCTTCCTTTTCGGCTCATGCCATTGGAGAAACGTTTTTTAAAGCCAATAGATACAAAATGGTCATTTGTTGTAACTGATATGAAACGCAGAATGGTTTCCTTTAATGATGAGTCTACTGGTGATATTTCATCTTGGAAATGGGATTTTGGTGATGGATCATTCTCAAGTGAGCAGAATCCGGTTCATTTTTACTCAAAACCTGGGTACTATGTAGTTACTTTATCAATCAATGGACCGGCTGGTAATTCAGGCTTATCAAAAGTCTGGGATGTGGCTGTTAAATAAATAATTAAATAACCTATTAAATCTTTAATAAGAAATAGTAGTGTAAAAAGTAATTTTATAGAAATTATGTTTATGATTTCGTAAAATATCATTAGTTGTTAATCAGAATTTAATGAAATTTTAGTCTGCAAACAATGGATTATATTATGCCTGTATTTAAATTGTTAAATCTGAGACAATTTTCTCATTGTCTGCTTACCTGTTTTTCTTTGTTTTGTCTTTCCTGTACAAATAATGATCAGAAAAATGAGTGGAGTATTTATGGTGGAAGTAAGGAACGTAATCAATATTCAGCTCTTGATCTGATTGATACTTCTAATGTTAAAAATTTACAGCAGGCCTGGATTTATCACACAAAAGATGCTGAACCAGGTAGCCAGATTCAGGCTAATCCGCTGATAGTTGACGGGGTACTTTATGGAGTTTCAGCAAAGTTAAAACTGTTCGCCGCTGATGCCCAAACCGGAAAGGAATTATGGGTTTTTAATCCGCTCGACTCAATGATAGTTGATCTTCAGGGCAGAAAAAGCGAAGGAATGAATGCCTGTCGTGGAATTGCTCTTTATAAGCTTAAAAATAAAGAACATTTGATTTATTATACTGTAGGGTCTTCCTTATACTGCATAAACAGTGTCACAGGCAAACCTGTTACTGGTTTTGGGAAAAAAGGTCGGATTCCGCTTCATGACGGCCTAGAGCTAAACAGGGATATTTCAAATTTAAGGGTCACAGCAACTTCTCCGGGTGTAATTTATAAGGATCTTATTATCCTTGGCACCAGTCTGTCTGAGGAGGAGGAATCAGCTCCTGGGCATATTAGAGCTTATGATGTATTGACAGGGAAATTAAAGTGGATGTTCAGGACAATTCCTGGGCCTGGCGATGTTGGATATGACTCATGGGAAGACCCCGAAGCTCATAAGTATGTTGGCGGGGCAAATGCCTGGGGAGGTTTAACTCTGGATGAAGGTAGGGGAATAGTTTTTGCCTCTACAGGAGCAGCAGTGCCTGATTTTTATGGGGGAAAACGAAAGGGAGACAATCTTTTTTCTAATAGTATTCTTGCGCTTGATGCAGAAACAGGGAAGTATATCTGGCATTTTCAGGGTGTTCATCATGATCTGTGGGATTATGACTTTCCAACTTCTCCAGTTCTTGTTTCTATAAAAAAGGATGGCAAAAATGTTGATGGATTGGTTCAGGTTAGCAAGCAAGGGTTTATATATATGCTTGATAGAGAAACTGGTAAGCCGATATACCCAATTATAGAAAGGCCAGTTCCTGCATCTGATCTTGCAGGAGAAAAGGCATCAGCAACTCAGCCATTCCCAACGGTACTTCCTCCTTTTGTAAGACAAGAATTTAAAGAATCTGATCTTAATAATGTTATTCCCGATTCTTCTTATCAGGATCTGAAAAAAAGGTTTTTAAGCCATAAATCGGGTAAGATGTTTATTCCTCCAAGTGTGGAGGGTACAGTAGTTCTTCCCGGATTAACTGGTGGAGCTGAGTGGGGTGGACCATCTTTTGATCCTTCAAGCGGTTTGCTGTACATCAACGCTACAGAAATGCCCTGGGTGGTAACTATGATTGATACTTTGCTTCAAAAGGAGATAAAATCTACTCAAACGAATTTGCAGGCCGGTAAAAGTATTTATGAAAAGAATTGCAAAGGTTGCCATGGTGCTGATCTTAAAGGTTCTGGTAATTTTCCTTCATTGGTAAATATTCAAAAGAAATTTACCGAAGTAAAGTTTAAGGAGATCGTATCTTCTGGTCAAAGAATGATGCCTGCCTTCAAATATTTTAGTGATGAGGACAAAACTGCACTGGCCTCTTACTTGTTGAATATTGAATCAAAACAAAAACTGATTTACACTAAAGTGGCTAGGTTGAGAAATCCTTTCTACCAGTCACCGTATCGTTTTGGTGGATATAAGCAGTTTTTGACAAAAGAAGGTTATCCTGGAATCAAACCACCTTGGGGTACTCTGAGTGCAATTGACCTGAGTACAGGGCGACTGGTATGGAAAAATACACTGGGCGACTATCCTGAATTGAAGGCTAAAGGCATTCATGCAGGAACAGAAAACTGGGGAGGTTCGGTGGTAACAGCTGGCGGACTTGTTTTTATCGCCGCTACGCGGGATGAAAAATTCAGGGCATTTAATAAGACTACCGGAAAACTCTTGTTTGAAACTAGTTTGCCTGCTGGCGGTTATGCAAGCCCTTCAGTTTATAGTGTAAATGGTAAACAATTTGTTGTCATTGCCTGCGGTGGAGGGAAAATGGGAACTAAATCAGCCGATACTTATGTTGCTTTTTCGCTGCCTGATAAATAAAATTTAAACTAAGAAATCAGTATTTTTTTAATAAATTTTAAGCATTATAAATAAAACTAATATGGAAAGATCAACCTTTTTAAAATCTCTAGCTGGAGTAGGTGTGGGTACTTTGGGACTGAATTCATTAAGTTCCTGTAAATCTGGAGTTTCTGTTAGCTCTGTAAATCCGGATGTTATGCCTGCCCATATTTCTGGAGCTGCGCTTGATTTCAACAAGATTCGGGAAGATTTTCCTCGTACAAGGGAGGAAGTTTATTTTGATAATGCGTCAACTCACCCGATCAATATTTATACTGCTGCAGCTTTACATCGCTATGCAGAATGGGCTAAGGATGATGTAGGTGAGCCATGGTGGCCAAAATGGTCAGAAACCCGCCAGCAATGTAAAGATAGCTTTGCCAAACTGATTAATGCAGATCCAGAAGATATTGCCTTTGCAAGAACTACCGTTGAAGCCGAAAATAATATCCTGAATGGTATGGATTTGAAAGGTGGCAATGTGGTCACCACTGATCTTCATTATGCGCCTAGTATATATGGTTACAAAATGCGTGAGCAACGTGAGGGACTTGAATTAAGAATTATTAAACATAATGACTGGAAGTTTGATGTAAAGGATTTTGAAGGCGTTATTGATAAGAATACAAAATTGGTGGCTATCACTCTTGTTTCCAATGTGAATGGTTTTCTGGTTAATGACGTTCGGGCAATCGCTGATTTGGCACATGAGAATGGTGCATTACTTTATGTAGATATTATTCAGGGTGTAGGTGCTGTGCCTGTTGATGTTAAGGCTATGGGTATTGATATGGCTGCTTGTTCTACTTTCAAATGGTTGATGGGTAGCAAAGGCTTTGGGTTTATGTACGTCCGTAAAGATTTACAGGATACCAGGGTTCTTCCAACGCAGCACCATGGCGGAATGAATTTTAATTATGGCGAGTGGACAGATACCCCGGATGCGGCATTAGGAGAATTTGTATTCACACCTACTACAGGTCCGGCCATGTATGAAGTTAGTTACCCTTCTTATGAAGGCGTTTCCTGCGCCATTACTTCGATGAAGTATATCCATACTTTAGGCGTTGAAAATATTCGTAATCATGTACGTACACTAACGAGTCGTTTGGCAATAGAAATGCCTAAGATTGGGTTTCCAATGATAACTCCTGAAGGCAATGAAAGTCCCATTATTGTATTCAAAGCAAAAGATCCGGATGCTGTAATGAAAAAGCTTCGTGCAGAGAAAATCAATGTAGCTATGCGATTTGGGAATAAATTGAGACTATCGCCATCGATCTACAATAATCAGGCGGATATTGATCGTCTTTTGGATGTGCTTTCTTGATAATAAGGAGATTCAGTTTTTAAAATGTCCAATTGTTGAAATGAGGCTGTAGGAAGTTTATAGACCCTAAGGTTGGATGAGTTTACAAATCTTAATTTCCCCTTATCTAAGAGCCTGTTTAGTTAATATAATTGATTAGTTTAGGGGCATAGCCTTCCAAAATAGATACTTAAAAAATGATCGTAATGAAAAATAGTATAGCAGAAACTATTGTCAAAAAATTAAAAGTTTCACTCTTTTTGGGTGTCACTTTTGTTATTCTCATATATTCTTCAGTTACTCAGGCCCAGCCTCAG
>JBIIRT010000133.1:0-6809 GCA_044341405.1 Daejeonella sp.
CCCACCCGCTGTAATCCGGAAGGTGTATGGGTTGCCATTTGTATTATTTCTGGTAATGGCCTGATCGATGAACACGTGGCCCGCCTGCGTACCAGCTGCTCTTGCCGTCAGAATGGTGACGTTATTGCTATTCAGATAATTCTGGATTTCGGTGAAATTCACCGTCGCATTATCCGCAGTAGGTGTAAAGGTGTAGGTAGCCGTTGCAGATACATAAGCCCAAGTTCCATTGGTGGTCGGGCCGTTACGTACTGTTACGTTGCTGTTTTGAGCCAAGGAATCTATTGGCATCAAAACAAAAACTATAAATAGTAAAAGGAAAAATGATTTTATCAGTGTATTAATTTTTAGCGTACAAAAGAACAAAAAAAATAATTTTTTCGGGTAATCGAAACATTAATTTATTTAAAATTGATCGGTGTAAAAATCTTAAATCGAATTCCTTTAAATCTATGTTAGCAGATAATGCAATAAACTAATTAACTCGTAATCATTGATTTATAGACCAGGTTTATTTTAACTAGTGCTTTTTTTAGAGGATGGTTTAGTCTGGCCAAAAGAACAGTTGCAATTTAAAATAAAGCCGTGTCAGCAAGAGATTTTTGCACTCCTGATTTTGAAATAAAAAGGCTTTTTAATTGAATTAAGAAGTTACAAGATCTAGTAAGATAATACTAATCCAGAATTGACTACAATCTGTCTTTGTTCATGGCTTTTGGTTTCTGGATCAAGTTAAGCGGCAATTAATTTTGATTCTAGCAGGCTATCTATAGTTAATTAAAAAAAAGCACAATGATTGTATCGAACTGACGTTGTATATAAAAACAGTTATCATGACCAGTAGAATTCCATTTGTAATTGCCATACTCACACTCATTTGCGGAGTGTTTATCTCTATTATTTTCGGAGCTAACGAAGATTACTTTAAAGACAAAATCAAGGAAGGCTTAAGCAAAAATGAAAAGATCAATCTTATTCAGGATGCAGCGGAAAAAGATTCAGTATTGAAAGCAGAGAGTGATAAAAACTGGAGATATTATCAAAGATTTCACTTTCATGCAACTGGAATAGGAGCAATGGTAATGGGTGTATTACTTTTTATATCCTTTTTATCAGCTCCTGAAGGGTTAAAGAATGTTACATCTTACGCTACAGCGATTGGTGGATTTCTATATCCTTTTGTATGGTTACTGGCAGCAATTTATGGACCAGAACTTGGAAGAGAGGTAGCAAAAGAAAAATATGCAGTTTTCGGATATATGGGCGGCTTGTTTCTGATAGGCTTATTTCTAAGTCTGTTCATGGCGCTCAAATATCCGCTCAAAAACAGTAAATAAAATCCATATTATTCAAGTTCTTAGGAAAGAGCCGCATTTGCAACCCTCATGCTGTTGCCAGATAGAATCTTTTGAATGTCATCATCAGAATACCCCATTTGAACCATTCCTACTGTAAATAGAGGCCAATTAGTCCAGGCCATACTTTTTATCATCTCAGGAGTTTCTTTGAAATCATCTGCGGGCCAAAGTGCTTCCCAGCGTGTTCTTTCCTGCCTATAACTCGGAATGATTCTATTTTCCTCCGAAGCGAATTGCGAAGTGTAGGATATATCAGTACCAATTGCCACGTGATCACTGCCAAACTTTTTAACAACATAATCTATATGCTTCATCATTTGAGCTATATCACCGGTACCTCCTAAAAATCTGGGAATACAGCAAATGCCGATATATCCACCGGTATCTGCAATTGCGCGAATGACATTATCAGGCTTGGAACGAATATGTTTTTTAATGGCTGCTACTGTGGTATGGCTTGCAACCATGGGCTTAGCAGATAATTGAGCAGCCTCCAAACTTGTTTGCCATCCTGAATGGGCAATATCTACAATAACACCTACACGATTCATTTCTTTAACTACTGCACGGCCAAAATCACTGAGACCGCCATTTGCCACCTCTGCACAACCATCCCCAATCACATTCCTGCGATTGTAGGTAAGGTGCATCATTCTGATACCTAAATGAAAAAACACACTGATATATCTCAATTCATCTTCAACTGAAATCCAATCCTGAGGCAAGGGCACCCCATTTCCAGAAAAATATAAAGCATGCCGATTTTCCTTTCGGGCTTGAATAATATCTTTTGGGGTGACAGCCTTTCTTACAAATTCACTCATCATATCGGTAGCATGAGTAAAATGTGCTAAGCGTTTGAGTAATCGCTTAATTTCATTCCCCTCTTCCCCGGCATTTTGAATAATACAAGTTACACCTGCCGCTTTCCATGCATTTTCAAACTCCTGCCGTTCTTTAGAGTTATGAACGAAGCGTGTCATTGACATATCTTCCTGCATATCCTGAATTTCCAAAATTGAGGCTTTGGAATTAATAGCTGCACTAATCTGCTGACCGTCATATGCAGCTCTGGGCATAAAGCCATAGCAGTCAATCACCAAAGAATTTTTATGCAACTCCAGACCGCGTTCCAGTTGTTTCGGCGTGGGCTTTAAAATATTCTTTGCCAATTCAAAATCGGATTTAATCTGATCATCAGACTGATAATCTGTTAAGTTACCTTCAAGCTTCGAGTTAGTAAGCCTGTTTTGAAAAGCACTTTGATTTGACTCTGATTTCATGCCTCCAAGAACACCATCGGCAGCCAAAGTTAATCCGGCGAGCCCACTCAGTTTAAGAAAGTCTCTACGTTTAGTTTTCATAGATTTTAGTTAATAATCCTTATCATTGCGGCCAATTGAGAAGAATGTGAATTTGATCAAAGAATGTTCAGGGAATTAAAATTTGATGGTAATAAATAAATGAACCGTCCCGATATTTCGCTTTTGCAATAAATATAATATTTCCTAATATCCCCCGAATGTAATTTATCGAATTCAATATATTAAAATTCCATTAAATACTTAACTTTTATTCATGCAAATTCATATACTAAAATCAAAAATTCATAGAGTCAAAGTAACAGATGCAAATCTTAATTACGTGGGCAGCATTACAATAGACGAGGACTTATTAGATGCTGCAAATATCATAGAAGGTGAAAAAGTACAGGTGGTTAACAATAATAACGGAGAGCGTTTTGAAACCTATACGATTACGGGAAAAAGAGGAAGTGGTGATATTATCTTAAACGGTGCAGCAGCGCGAAGGGTTGTAAAAGGCGACGTACTAATAATTATAACCTATGCCATTATGGAAGCCGAAGAAGCCAGAAAATATAAGCCAATTGTTGTATTTCCAAATGAGGAAAACAATCTACTGATTAAGTGATGATTTTTATTCTAATCACAATGAGTCTTAGCAGAATCTGAAACTAAGTGTGTTATTTCAATTAGCTCATCATCTGTCAAATACCTCCATTTACCCATGGGAGTATTTAGTCTGATATTCATAATTCTTACCCTTTTAAGTTTAACTACTCTATAATCGAGATATTCACACATCCGACGAATTTGCCTGTTAAGACCCTGAGTTAAAATAATTTTAAACCTATTTCTGTCTAATTGTACTACTTCACATTTGCGGGTAATAGTATCAAGAATTGGAATTCCATTACTCATTCGTTTTAGAAAGTCGGCACTAATTTCTTTATTAACTGTAACAAGGTATTCCTTTTCATGATTATTTCTGGCTCTGAGTATTTTATTTACAATATCTCCATCACTAGTCAGAAGAATTAACCCTTCACTTGCCTTATCCAGACGTCCAATTGGGAAAATACGCTTCGGATAATTGATAAAATCAATAATATTATTTTTTTCAGCTTTAATATCGGTCGTACAAACTATCCCCACCGGCTTATTAAATGCCATATAAATATGTTTTTCTTCTGGAGCAGAAACAATCTTACCATCAACCCTAATCACATCAGCGGGATATATTTTGGTGCCCATCTCAGGAACCAAACCATTGATGGTTACACGGCTTTCAAGAATCAGTTTATCGGCAGCTCTTCTTGAGCAGTAGCCAATCTCACTTAAATATTTATTTATTCTTGTTGACTTTGGTTCTTCCATTCGTTCTTTTCATTTCAAAAATAGGCAAATAGAATTTTCCAAATAACACAGACTTTAAAATAAATAAATTAAGGTATAAAAAAAGGGATCCGACAATATTGCCTGAATCCCTTTTACAGATTATAATTGGTTATATTCTGTCAAAAATACAAAATGCTTACTATAGATATAATCAATAATAATTATATTTACATAAGTAAAACCTATAACATGACTTTAGTACAATTAGAATATATTGTTGCCGTTGATACATACAGAAGTTTCGGAATTGCAGCAGAGAAGTGTTTTGTAACCCAGCCTACTATGAGTATGCAAGTTCAAAAGCTGGAAGAAACACTTGGAGTAAAGCTTTTTGACAGAAGTAAGCAACCGGTAATACCCACTGAAATTGGCTCTGAAATAATAGAACAGGCAAGGATTATACTTAGAGAAAGTCATAAATTAAATGAGCTGATTAGTAATCAAAAAAATACAGTATCCGGTGAACTTAAGATTGGAATCATCCCGACCATGGCCCCCTATCTTATGCCAAAAGTGATAGCAGCATTCATGTCAAAATATCCAGATGTGCAATTGCAAATCTGGGAGTATATGACTGATCAGATTGTTCATGACTTAAAAAACGGACTTCTTGACTGCGGGATTCTTTCAACACCAATTGAAGATAAAAGCCTCAATGAAACTCCTCTTTTTTACGAGTCATTTGTAGCCTACCTCTCAAAATCGAGCCCTTTGATTATTAAAAAGAACATCTCGGCAAAAGATATTAATCATGATGATCTTTGGCTTTTAAATGAAGGCCATTGCATGCGAAACCAAATTTTAAA
This sequence comes from Daejeonella sp., assembly GCA_044341405.1. GTDB lineage: Bacteria > Bacteroidota > Bacteroidia > Sphingobacteriales > Sphingobacteriaceae > Daejeonella. The sequence continues at coordinate 4,864 of JBIIRT010000133.1, forward strand.
TATCTGTAACAGGAAGAAAACAGGGGAGGTAAAGCCACTTGAATACAATACAGACAGTGTTGAAACCCTCAAGCGTATGGTTGAGCTGAACAAAGGCATTACACTTTTACCCGAGCTTTCAATAAGTGACTTTTCTATGAAACAGCTTGATCGGGTTCGGTATTTTAAATCACCAGAGCCAAGCCGGGAAATAAGCATAGTTACGCATAGAAATTTTCTAAAACGAAAACTTATAGTAATCCTAGAGAAAGAAATTATAGAAGCTATTCCAAAAAGATTGAGGAGTAAAAAGAAAAAGGAAATAATAGATATTAATCCTAACTAATCCTTAGTGTGAATTTTGAGATCAGGAAGGGAATCAAAGTGATAACCACAAAAATACCGATATAAGGTCTAGCTGTAAAAATACTTACAATAAGGTCTTAACCAGATAAATGGCGACAAGCTAAAAAGCGAAGACGAAGAATTAGTTTTTGATAAAAATTATAACTGAAAAGGTGATGAATATTTCTACACATCACCATTCCAATTATAATACCAAATAAGATTATTTTGCTTTTGCGAAACGATCAGCAACAGCGTTCCAATTCACAACATTCATAAATGCTGCAACATAATCAGCACGTTTGTTTTGATATTTAAGATAATAAGCATGCTCCCAAACATCCATTCCTAAAATTGGAGTGCCTTTTACTTCAGCAATATCCATCAAAGGATTATCCTGGTTTGGAGTAGAACTTACCTGTAATTTTCCATCCGAGCTAACAGAAAGCCAAGACCATCCAGATCCGAATCGGGTCATACCTGCCTCAGCAAATTTTTTCTTGAATTCATCAAACGATCCGAAAGCAGCATCGATTGCCTTAGCCAGATCCCCTGAAGGAGCACCACCACCGTTTGGTGACATTACTGACCAATAAAGTGTATGATTGAAGTGACCTCCACCGTTATTTCTAACCGCCATTGGGTACTTTGAAATACTCTTCATCAAATCTTCAATTTTAAGATTCTCTCCTTCAGTACCAGCCAATGCCTTATTTACATTGTCAACATATGCCTGATGATGCTTACCATGGTGGATTTCCATAGTCATCTTGTCAATGTGTGGTTCCAAAGCGTCTGTTGCGTAAGCTAACGCAGGTAATTCGAATGCCATAATTTTATATTTAGGTTAATGATATTTTTCTCTAACAAATATAAGACCCAATTGTTAGAAATTGTTCAATTTGTTGTCATGTTTTATTTCTCCTTGAAATAAAGAACTCCCTCATGAGCAATGCAGCATCGACAGCCATTAGTCCGGAGAATAACTCTGTTTTAGGATGAAGAATACGATCACTGAATTGTGAAAACCCTCGCTTTTCATCAGCAGCTCCATAAACAATTCGGCCTATCTGAGTCCAGTGTGCCGCACCCGCACACATCACACAAGGTTCAATAGTTACATAAAGTGTGCAATCTTTCAAATATTTGCCACCAGTATAATTTGCTGCTGCTGTAAAAGCCTGCATTTCTGCATGAGCCGTTACGTCATTCAGTTGTTCAGTAAGGTTATGCCCTCTTCCTATTATTTTACCGCTATGCACAATAACCGCTCCAATAGGAACTTCATCAAGAGCGAGAGCCTTATGCGCCTCTTTCAAAGCTTCTGCCATAAAAAAATCATCCTGACTTTGTTCAGGCTTGTCTGTAAAACTCACGTACCTCATATTAATTTTGAACCATTAGGAACCGGGCGCTCTACTGAAGCGAGAACAATATAGCCATCAGTATCTGTAAATCCTGTCAACAAAAACTCAGAGTGAAAATTAGCGATCTGCTTTTTGGGGAAGTTCAAAACACCGATAATCTGCCTGCCTATCAATTCAGATTTTGAATAATGCCTGGTGATTTGAGCACTACTCCATTTCAAACCCAAATCTCCAAAATCGACCTTTACTTTGTAT
>JBIIRT010000038.1:0-24136 GCA_044341405.1 Daejeonella sp.
CGATACTGCAGCCATTGACTCAGCATTCATAGACTCTTTGTACATTCCATTTGAATCCACTGACTCAGCAGAAATACCGGCTTTACCAATCAAGAGCAACTAAGTCCGAAAACTCAAGAAAAGAAAAGAAAAGAAAAGAAAATAAAAGTAATCAACCTTAAGTAAACAAGCAGCCTACGAGTCCTAAATTAAAAACTCCGGTTGAGACTCAAAAAACGCGTAAAGATACCAGGGAAGAGCGCAAACAGAATAAGGAGAAACAAACTGAATGAATCGTGATTTTATGACTTTATAATTAAATCTCTGGAAATCAAAATCATTAATTTTACGTAATTTAGAAAAAGCACATTCCATTATAAAGTATGAGAGAACGTAGTATTTGCAGAAAAATGCCATCATTTTGGCTGATTATAATCTTATTTACGGCTATTTTTTTTAGTGCCAGCACAGAAACAAATGCGCAATATTTTGGGCAAAATAGAGTAAGATATAAGAATCTAAAGTTTAAAGTTTACGAAACCCCACACTTTGATCTTTACTATTATTTAAAAAATGATAGTTTGGTTCAGCGTTTTGCAAAAGAAGCAGAAGTTTGGTATGAACTGCATCAGCAAGTTTTCAGAGATACCTTTTTGAAAAAGAACCCATTTATTCTCTATTCAAATCATCCTGATTTTCAGCAAACCACAGCACTAATGGGTGAAGTTGGTGTTGGAACAGGTGGTGTTACGGAAGGAATGAAGAACAGGGTAATCATGCCGATTTCTCAGCTAAATCATCAGACGAGACACGTTCTCGGGCATGAACTTGTGCATGCTTTTCAATATCACTCTTTGATAGAAGGTGATTCAACCAACCTAGAAAATATAGGCAATTTACCTCTCTGGATGGTTGAAGGTATGGCAGAATACCTTTCCATTGGAAAGCAAGATGCCTATACTTCCATGTGGATGCGGGATGCCTATCTGAATAAAGATATCCCTTCCCTAAGAGATTTGACTACTACTAATAAATACTTTCCTTATCGTTACGGACAGGCCTTCTGGTCGTACATTGGTTCTACCTACGGTGATACGGTTATTGTTCCACTATTTAAAGAAACCGCGAAATATGGCTATGAAATGGCTATTCGCAGAACGTTTGGATATGATGAAAGAACGTTATCCAGTCTTTGGAAAACAAGCGTGGAAAACACTTACCGACCATTTTTAAAGGATACTGCCCAAACACCCATCGGAAAAAAGATTATTGATGATAGAAATGGTGGCGCAACTTATAACCTGGCTCCTGCAATTTCACCTGATGGAAATTATGTTGCATTCCTATCAGAACGTGACCTGCTTAGTATTGATCTATTTCTGGCAGATGCCCAAACTGGAAAAATTCTTAAAAAATTATCAAGTAAGGCAAAAAGCGGACATATTGACGAATACAATTTTATAGAATCTGCAGGAGCATGGTCGCCTGATAGTAAAAAGTTTGCATTCAGCGCATTCAGTGGAGGAGTAACCAAACTTTTAGTAATTGATATAGCCAGTGGAAAAGTAATTTCAACAGAGGGAATGGGCAGTGTAGAAGAGTTTAGTAATATCACATGGTCACCAAATGGAGATGATGTTGCCTTTACCGGACTTAAAGAAGGACAAAATGATCTTTATCAATTTAATCTGCGCACAAAACTACTGACTCAATTAACCAATGATAAATATTCTGATTATCATCCAAGTTATTCAAGAGACGGACGTTCAATTGTATTTAGTACAGACCGAACAACCTATGACAAATCGGCAATTGGGGTAGAAATAACCATGGGCATGTCCGTTTTAGATATTGCAACTAAATCAATAAAAAACCTCGAAGTTTTTGATGGTGCAAACAACCTGAATCCTCAGTTTTCTGGAGATGACAGGAGTATTTATTTTCTATCAAACAGAGACGGATTTAGAAATTTATACCGTTATTCATTAAGGGGGCAGAGTGTTGAACAATTAACAGACTATTTTACCGGCATTAGTGGAATCACCGAATACTCCCCTGCACTAAGTGTTTCTAACAATGATGATATTTTGTACTCCTATTACAGAGCACAGAAATACACAATTTATAATGCAAGATCTTCGGAATTCCGACCTAAAAAAATCGGTGTTCAGGAATTAAATTTTGATGCTGCTAATTTACCACCCGCAAGATCTGTTGGTGTAAATATTATCAATGCAAACCTCAATAATTTCGAACGTTTCGAAAGAATTCCCAAAGATTCAATTCGCACTATTGCCTTTCAACCTAAATTTAAACTTGATTATCTTTCAAGTAACGGAGTTGGTGCTTCTGTAGGCAGGTTTGGAACCGGACTTGCAAGTGGTGTTCAGGGAGTTTTCAGTGATATCCTGGGTAGAAATCAGATTTTTGCAACTGCCTCAGTAAATGGTGAGATCTATGATTTTGGTGGTCAGGTTGCATATGTGAATCAGCAAAGTAGAATAAATTGGGGGGTTGTAGGTTCTCATATTCCATTTGTTTCCGGACAAGTATCTGCATCTATTGAAAACATTGCTGGAGTAGGTCAAACTTACATAGAGAATTTTGATATGATCAGAACTTTTGAAGATCAAATTTCTGCTTTCGCATCGTATCCATTTTCTAGAAACCATCGCTTTGAAACAGGAAGTGGAATTTCCAGATATAGTTACAGAATAGACCGCTTTAGTAGCTATTACAGCAATAGCTCTGGTTTCCCTATCGGCTCAGACCGAAGAAAGCTTTCACGAGAAGAAGCCTCGGCATTTTATGGGGATTTTTTCACGCCATTTACAACTATTCAATTAAACGCAGCCTTTGTTGGAGATAATTCCTTTTCCGGAATTACAAGTCCGCTCTCAGGTTTCCGATACAGGGTAGGTATCGAAAATTATCGCGGCGACTTTAATCTCAATGCAATTACGGCAGATGCAAGAAGATATATCAGAGTAAAACCAATTACAATCGCAGGTAGAATTTACACCTATACCCGTATGGGGCAGGATGAAAACCGACTTTTTCAAATGTTTGCCGGTAATGGGTTCTTCATCCGTGGTTATGATGCGAACTCATTCTATAGAAACGGAGCAAGTGCTAATACCGGACAGGGTGAATTTGATATTAATCAATTGGTTGGTTCGAGAATTGCTGTAGCTAATTTTGAATTGCGGCTTCCGTTTACAGGTCCTGAAAAACTTGCTGCAATTGAATCCAAATTTCTTTTTTCAGATCTAAACCTTTTCTTTGACATGGGTTTAGCCTATGACAATGATTCTAAAGTGGCATTCCGTTCAGCTCCACGGACAATAAACGGCGTAATGGAGCGTATTCCAGCAACTAGCGTCGGGGTCTCTCTCAGAGTCAATGTGTTTGGGTATTTTATTTTAGAGCCATACTATGCGATTCCTTTCCAACGAAAAGATGTTGGTACAGGACTTTTCGGTCTAGTCTTCGCTCCGGGATGGTAATGAAAGAAAGCGGCTCTATGAGCCGCTTTCTTTCATAAAGCAAAACTCCTTCCCATCTAATTTCGTAGATAATTTAATTCTAAAATTGAATTGCACATCTTTAAAAAGATATAGCTTCATTAAACTAACATGAACAAATGAAATCCATAGTCAATATTATATTAATCGTACTTTGTGCTTCTTACTCAAGCTGCGGACAAACAAATACTAATAAAAGGGCAAATGCAACTAAAAGCTTGTCCTTCCCTATCCAAAAATCTGAAGCCGAATGGAAAAAAGTACTTAGTCCAATTGCTTTCGATGTAATGGTAAAAAGAGGAACTGAACCCCCATTCAGAAACCCATACAATGACAATCACGAAAAAGGCATTTATGTCAGTGCAGCAACCGGTGAACCTCTTTTCAGTTCGGATGATAAATTCGAATCAGGAAGCGGCTGGCCAAGCTTCACAAAGGCCATTAAAGCAGGTGCCATTACAATTGTAACAGATAACAGCCATGGCATGATCCGTGATGAAGTAATCGAAACCAAAACAGGTCTGCACCTAGGACATGTATTTGATGATGGACCTAGAGACAAAGGCGGTAAACGCTATTGCATGAATTCAGCAGCATTAAAATTCATTAAAAAATAATCAGGAAAGGTTTCTGACATTGGTATTCATTGTTTGTATACCCGCCACCATGATCTGCTCAAAATCTAACCCTATGCTCAGATCAATCCAATCCGGATTAACAGATCTGATGGTTCTGTCCTTTTGTATGCGCGTAAATTTACTGATGATTTTAAACCTCTCCATTGCAAGGGTTTCAGAACTTAATTCTTCAAAATAAACAAGTCTAGTTAATTGTTGTCCGGAGTCAAAAAATAAATTTGGCATCTGCCTGTAGAAACTCATGGTTTTCATCAGGTCAGAACTCATCCCAACGTGGATACTACTACGGTTACGGTCTGTAACTAAATAAACAAATTTTCTGGTCTTCATGGCTGGTTTAATTAGGATCGGCATATATTAAAATTTAAATTTTTAGTTCTGAAAATAATTACTAATTTTATGAGCATAAATTTACTAACTTTTTTAGTATTTCCAAATTTATTTAAAAATGTCAAACATTTCTTCAAATCTCAAGTACCTACGCAAGAAAAAGGGACTTACACAACAGCACTTTGCTGACACTCTGGAAATCAAACGATCCCTTGTAGGAGCTTACGAAGAGGATCGGGCAGAACCTAAATATGAATTACTAAAAAAGTTCGCCGAATTTTACGAGCTATCAATGGATGAACTGATCAATGATCGTATTGATGACCGTTGGAAACCTAAGCCCAAAGGAGATCCTGCGAACATCAGAGTCTTAAGTATTTCTGTGGATAGTCAGGACAGGGAAAATATTGAGCTGGTACCAATCAAGGCAAGTGCGGGCTATTTAAATGGATATGGAGATCCGGAGTACATCAGTGAACTACCAAAATTCCATTTGCCTATGTTCCGTCAAGGAACTTACCGTGCATTTGAAATTAAGGGTGACTCTATGCTCCCTCTTCAATCGGGAACTATCGTTGTTGGCGAGTATCTCAGTAACTGGAATGATGTAAAACCTGGAGATACCTATGTGGTTATAAGCAAAAGTGACGGTATAGTTTACAAAAGAATTGGAAACAGAGTAAAGGAAAATAAAACAATCAAACTGATATCAGATAATCCCGTTTACGAGCCCTATTCTATTGATTCGGATGAATTACTGGAAATATGGAAAGCGAAAGCCTTTATCAGTACAAACTTCCCTGAACCGGCACCTGAACCAACACTTGAAACCTTAACCAATATGGTCTCACAAATGCAGAAATCAATTTCAAACCTAGATAAAAACCGTAATTAACATAATTTAACATATCCCAATTAAACTATCCATCGATAAAATCATCTATCTGATTAATTAAACACTTACAGATATGAAGAAATTATTGATTAGTACAATTTTGTTTTCCGGACTTATTACTGCCGGATTTGCACAAGATAACACAAGAGGGACAAGACCAGCAGGAAGTGGCCCATACGGACAGCGCTCTGCCCAGGAAATAAAATCTCCTGAAGAACGCGCAAACATGAGTACCGATGCTCTTGAAAAAAAGCTAAAGCTTAGCAAAGAACAAAAAGAGAAAGTTTATGCCCTAAATCTTGAGCGTGCCGAAAAAATGGAAAAACTCCGTAAATCTGAGATAGAAATCAGAAAAGTCCAGATAGAAAAGCGCAAAGAAATTATGAGTGAATCTGAAAAGAAAATGATTAAGATTCTAACTCCGGAGCAACAAAAAACGATGGAAGAAATTAAACAAAAAGTTAAAGAGAGAATGAAACAAAGGGCTGAACACAGACCGGGAATGAGAAAGGGCTAAATTAGTCAGAATCGTTTGTCCATAATGCAATGTAATAATGTCACTTAGATTCCGGCGAAAGCCGGAATCCCCTTATACCAAACATGAGATTGTCATTCCGGCGAAAGCCGGAACCTCTTTATCCCCAACACCATACTTTTCATCCAATAAAATCGACCCAGAAGACAGTCGCATGTTTATAAAAACGTTACAATACTCTGTTTCGACCCCGAAGGTGCTCACATGTGTCGCTTGATTACATAAGCTAGCTCAAGGCGGGCAAGCGAGATTTCCCTGCTATCATATCTATAAACATTTGACCGCCCAAGGCGGTCAGAAAGATAACCATCATAATTTCCAATTAGGATCGAAAAACAACTTGAAGCAATTTCTAAATCATTAACTGAAGGAGGTTCTCGCCTTCGCGAGAATGACAAGTGCATGAGAGGAAAGAAGAGGAGATTCCGGCCTTCGCCGGAATCGAACTAAATGATAACGAAAGCAAGCCCTTATATAATGAATCACCTCTGATTCCGGCGAAGGCCGGAATACTAACCATGAGATTGTCCTTCCGGCGAAGGCCGGAATACTAACCATGAGATTGTCATTCCGGCGAAGGCCAGAATACCAAACATTAAAATGTCATTCCGGCGAAGGCCAGAATACCACCCATTAGATTGTCATTCCGGCGAAAGCCAGAATACTACCCATAAGATTGTCATTCCGGCGAAGGCCAAAATACTACCTATGAGATTGTCCTTCCGGCGAAAGCCAGGATACTACCCATGAGATTGTCATTCCGGCGAAGGCCGGAAGCCCAAAATATTGCTTTGAAGCTTATCTCAGACACAAGTAATATTAAATAAAAGCGGCACAATTCAGGCCGCTTTTATTATTTTTGAGAAAAAAAAGTGAAGGAAATAAATACTTTCATCTCAGATAGTCTTCAAAAACGGATCAGTGATAATTCATACCGGACTTTAAAGCCGGAGAATTCGTTGGTCGACTTTTGTTCGAATGATTACCTGGGATTTTCCAGATCTGAAGAACTAAAAATCCTTTTTCAAACAGAGTTAAAGAACTATCCTGAATATCATTTGGGCTCTGGGGGTTCAAGATTACTAGCCGGTAATCACAGTTTTACCGAAAACCTTGAGCATCAGATAGCCATTTTCCACGATTCAGAAAGTGCATTAATTTATAATTCAGGTTTTGATGCTAACATTGGTTTCTTTTCAAGCCTTCCACAGCGCGGAGATACCATTATTTCAGATGAATTTATACATGCTTCAATAATCGATGGTATCCGTTTAAGCCATGCAAACAGATTTGTCTTCAGGCACAACGACCTCATAAATCTAGAGCAGAAGTTAAAACTTTCAAAAGGCAGAATCTTTATCGTTGTAGAAAGCGTCTATTCTATGGATGGAGATGAAGCGCCATTACAGGAAATAATAAACTTAGCTGATAAATACAATGCTGCTGTAATCGTAGATGAAGCTCATGCTGTGGGAATCTTTGGAGCTTCGGGAAAGGGTCTAGTTTGTGACCAAGGCCTTAGTACTAAGGTATTCGCCAGAATTATAACATTTGGCAAAGCTTTGGGTACACATGGTGCAGCCGTCCTAGGTAGCAGTCAGCTAAGAGCTTACCTAATTAATTTTTCCAGGTCATTGATCTATACAACTGCAGCACCATTCCTAAATCATCTGGCAATAAAATGCGCATATACCTATCTAAAAAGCAAGGATCATCAATCAGAGATTCATGAACGTATTGATTCTTTCACAAAAAATATAAGTCCAGGCGTTAAACTGTTAAAAAGCAGGTCAGCGATTCAAATAATTATTATACCAGGTAACGACAAGGCAAGAAACGCTGCCCAGCGCTTACAAAAAAGCGGATTTGATAGCAGAGCTATACTGAGTCCGAGTGTTGCCGAAGGATCAGAACGCCTGCGAATTTGTCTTCATAACCATAATTCAATTGATGAAATTAAAAATCTTTGTGAACTATTAAACCAAATAGTATGATCAAACGTCCCATTTTCGTAACCGGCATAGGTACCGGAATTGGTAAAACTGTTGTTTCTGCAGTTCTGGTAGAAAAATTGAAAGCCGATTACTGGAAACCAATCCAATCAGGCGACCTTGATAACAGCGATACAGCCCATGTAAGAAGTCTGGTCTCAAACAATACAACAATATTCCACCCTGAGGCTTATCGCCTCACACAGCCCTTCTCTCCACACAAATCGGCTGCAATAGACGGAATACAGATCAATCCGGAACAAATTATACTTCCAAAAACTAACAATCAACTGATTATTGAAGGTGCAGGTGGATTAATGGTACCCCTTAATGAGAATTTTTTAATTATCGACCTGATAAAAAAACTGGATGCTGAGGTAATACTGGTATCAAAAAATTATTTGGGAAGTATTAATCACACACTTTTATCGGTTGAAATTCTGAAAATGAGAAAAATTAAAACCAATAGAATTGTATTTTGTGGAGATCAGGACCTGAGCTCTGAGCGGGTGATTTCTAACTATTCAAACTGCGACATTATTCATGTACCACAATTCAATCCGTTGAACAGCACCAGCATTCTCAAATTTGCTAATGATTTAAACTTTTAAGCGAATTTTTAAACAAAAAAAATGGTCAGCAATAAACTGCTGACCATTTTTTTTTTACAACAAGTACTATTTACGGTGTAATAGTAAGTGTGTAGGTTCTGAAATTAGGATTAGGCTGAATACCACCAGCGGCCTGATCCAAATTAATTATCAATCTAACTCCAGCAGCTGCAGTAACACTACCCGGAATTAAAGTAATAGGAAGCTTTACAGAACTGGTGTTAGCTGCCAAATTAACGGTACCACTAGCTGGAACAGTATAGTGTACACCTGCAATAGCAGTACTTGCCGAACTAATATTAAATGCAAGAGTCAAATTAGAACCCAATTGTGGGCCTACTAACTGTATTAACGCATCTGCAGATCCAGCAACAGCATTAGCTCTTACCGTTTTGGCAATAGGCTTAAATTCTAGTACTGTAGGACCATCAAATGCTCGATCATTGTCAGGGAAACAAGCTGAAACGCTTGTAATCACTACAAAAAGAAATAAATATTTTATATACTTCATGATTTATAAGTTTAGTAACCTGGATTTTGTTTAATAAGTGGATTTAAATTTACCTGAGCTTGCGGAAGCGGTGCCAGTACTTTAAAGTCTGAATACGATAAAGTTGGTATACCAGCAGGCTTTGGAATATTTAAACCTCTTCTTTTAAAGTCAAAGAAACGATGACCTTCAAGATGCAACTCAACTCTACGCTCATTAAAAATTAAATCAACTAAATCAGTACCTGTTGTAGTGGCAGGAACAGCTGCTAATCCTCTATTGGTTCTTAAAAGCGTTATATCCGCTTGGGCTAAAGCAGTTTTATTCTGTCTAGCACGCGCTTCAGCACGAATTAAATAAACCTCAGAAAGGCGAATAACAGGGATATTATTAAAGAAATTACCCTTGTGAGCAGGGAATTTTAAACTGTAAAAAACCGGAACACCATTATCAAGTGTAGTTTCAAATGCAGTTCTTCTGACATCTCCGACTTCAAATGAATTTAATAATTCTGTTGTCGCTCTTACCGCAAATATACCACCTACCGTTTTCTGAGTTAAAGAATTCATTGAATTATTAATACCGTCAACAGTTGAAAATTGCTCTGTACGATAATCAATTTCGAACATAGACTCACGGTTAGGAACTGAAGCAAAAGAAGCAATGTAGTTTGCTGCAGTTGCTAAAGTGGTAGCACTTTGCTTGTTAGTGATCGCATCAGATGCTGCTTGTTCTGCATCTGCCCATTTACTTTGGTTAAGGTAAACGCGAGCTAATAAAGCAAAAGCAGCACCTTTGCTCGCTCTGAAAACACCTGCGCTTCCTACAGCATTAGGCAATAAAGCCGTAGCTTGCTTAAGATCAGTTTCAATAGCGGTATATACCGCGGATACTGAAGAACGAGGCTTAAAATCTGCCTTGCTAACGTCATCAGTAGGCTCTGTACGTAAAACTATACCTTCTTCAAACCCGTTTACTGCGAAACCTGGCTCATAGCCATAAATACGAACCATATCGTAATTAAACATGGCTCTCATAAACAATGCCTGACCTTTAAGTGCATCTTTATCTGCCTGAGCAGCAGTTACACGATCAACATTTTTTATGATGAAGTTGGCCTCATTAATTGCAGGGTAAAGGATATTCCATAAATCCAAGTGTGAACCCGGTGCATTTACACGTTCACCAACATATCTACCACCAGAATTGGCAGTGATAGTATAGTTGTCCGCTAAAACCTCAGGAGCAATTAGCATACGCTGTCCTAGATAACTGAAGGACTGAGCTCTTGAATAAAGCGATATAGATATGGCATTAACACTAGTAAAATCGACTAATGCGGTGCTAGCGTCAATTGATTGTTTAGGCTGCACGTCGAGTGCATCTTTACATGAGGTTCCGGCTAAAACCAGACTCAGAACAGATACAGCTAATATTTTCTTATACATAATTTTCAAATTATAAATTATAAACCTATTTGAAGTCCACCAGTGTAAGTTCTGGCCTGTGGATTATTTCCAATTTCGTTAAGTCCAATTGGAACCTCCGGATCTAAACCAGGATATTTAGTAAATGTCAATACATTTATTCCTGTAGCAAATACACGGATGTTACGCAACTTAACTTTAGAAGCAATCTTGCTTGGTAGAGTATATGAAAGCGTTGCATTTTTTAAACGAATATAAGATGCATCATATAAATACCTTGTTGAACCTGTATTAAGTTGATTAGATAAACCACCGGCATTGTTAGGATGAGGCAACTGACGTAATACTCTTGGAACTGCAGTAATCTGACCAGGAGTAGTCCATTGTTCAGTTAACTGAGAAACAATCTGGTTATCATCAGAAAATCCTGAATTCCAAATATTCTGGAAAATAGAAACAAAAGATTTATTTCCATACTGATACTGGAATAGAAAATCAAGACTCAAATTTTTATAAGAAACCGTGTTGTTCAATCCTCCAAAGAATTTAGGATATCTGGTTCCCTGAACTTTTTGATCTGTTGCACCTATCAGATTGTAGGTGTAATTTCCCTTTCCATCATACCACATTGGTCTTCCGTCTGCAGGGTTAACACCAGCCCATCCATATGTGAAAATTACATCAATTGGCTGTCCGACAAAAAATGAATCGCCTATACGCTGAGTTCCAGGTAATAATTCTAGAATTTTATTTCTTTGGAATGAAATATTAAAATCTGTATTCCAACGAATTCCTGATTTAGTATCCAGGTTTGTGGTATTTAAACCAAACTCGATACCCTCATTTTGAACCTTTCCTATGTTTTCACTAATTGATCCAAATCCTGAATCAGATACCAAAGGACGACTCAATAAAAGATTGGAGTTTACTCTACGGTAAACATCAATACTACCGGTTATACGATTACCAAATAATCCATAATCTATACCAACGTTGGTTGTAGCAGCCTGTTCCCATGATAAATTTGCATTACCCAATTGAGAAGGACGGATACCGTTAGCACCAAGATAAGCACCACCGGCACCAAACAATGCACGAGATGCAAAATCTGCAATTTGATCATTACCAACCAATCCATAACTTGCACGAAGTTTTAAATCAGAGATAGTTTTATTGTCGGCAAGAAAATCTTCACCTGAAATTCTCCAGGTACCAGTTACACCACCAAATAATCCGTATTGTTTTTCAAGACCAAAACGTGAGCTACCATCATATCTCAAAGTACCTGATACATAGTATTTTTCTTTGTAGTCGTAGTTAATCTTACTAAACAAACCTGCTTTTTTATATCCAGTGAAAAATCCTGCTATTGTAAGCGGAGTACCATTCTGTAAACTTCTGAAAAAAGGATTAGGGAATCCAGAACCTGTAGCTGACGCACTCTCTACATTCTGCTCCTTTAATTCACCACCAAATAATGCACCCCAGTTGTGACTTCCAAAGCTTTTATTCCAGTTGGCTGTTACGTTTGAGTTAAAATCAAGGTTACGAGTGTTAACAACCGAAGAAGTACCACCATTACCAGCAAATGCAGGAATAGTAGCAGGACGTTGGTTATCATCACGCGTATCAACGAAATCAATACCAGCAAATCCGGTAATTGAAAGGGAAGGAGTAACTTTATAAGTAGCAGAGAAATTACTTACAGTTTGTAAGGCATTACCTACTCTGACTTCATCATATGCACCTTGAACGATGTTGTATGCGAAACCAGCCTTTAATGCAGCTCCTTGTGTATAAGATCCATTAGGCTGATAAATCGGCACATCCGGACGTAAAGTAAATGGATAATAAAACGGACTGTTTACAAAGGCACCGTCGGCAATGGAACCAAATACTCTAGACGCAGTCATTGAAATATTGGAATTGATACTTAGTTTATCGTTAACCTTGTGTCCAAGATTAGCTCTAACAGTACCTCTTTTGAAGAACGCCTGAATAGCCTGAGCATCTTGATCCGTGTAAGAACCCGAAATAAAGAAACTTGTTTTGGCATCACCACCAGAGAACGATAAATCATAAATTCTTGATTTACCTTCGCGAACGATGGCATCGAACCAATTAGTGCTTGGAGCGCTTGCGTTAGCAGGGTCTCCAAAAAATGCCACTGCAGCCGATTGAGATACACCTGCATTTACAGCTGCTGGAACCATTAATTGAGCGTACTGCTGTGCATTGCTCACATCATAACGAGCAATATTTTGCATAACACCCTGCTGAGCAGAAAAGTTAGTTACAGTAGCACCGCTTTTTCCTTTTTTGGTAGTAATCAATACAACACCATTAGCCGCAGCTGCTCCATAAATAGAAGCAGAAGCTGCATCTTTCAAAACCTCAAGGGATTCGATATCATTTGGGTTAATAGATGCCAATGTATTAGTAGATGCTTGTCCGGAAATTCCTCCAGTTTTCACCTGAATACCATCAACAATGTAAAGCGGCTCATTACCTGCGTTGATTGAACCAACACCACGAACCCTTACGTTGATTGCACCACCTGGCTGACCACTTTGAGAGGTTACCTGTACACCGGCAGCACGACCTTGCAATGCACGGTCAAAACTCTGAAGTGGCAAGTTCTCAAATTGTTTACCTGTAACACGGGCACTCGCAGATCCAAGATCACGCTTTTGTGCAACACCGTACCCGGTTACCACAACCTCAGCGATCATTTGAGAATCAGAAACCAAACGAACATTTAAGTTTGTTGAAGCTCCAAGCGAAATCTCTTGTGCAACATAACTGATGTAGGTAAAAACTAAAACCTTGGCATCAGATGGAACACTAAGAGAAAAAGTTCCATCTGCGCCAGAAGTAGTACCTGCTGTACCACCTTTAACACGAACTGAAACTCCTGGTAAAGGGAGACCATCATCGGCTCCGATAACTTTACCAGTAATTGTCTTGTTTTGTGCCATTGCGCTAGAAATAGCAAGTAAACACAACAACAAGAAAGCTAGTAATTTTCTTTTCATTTTTATTATTGTTTAAATTAGATAATTGGTTCTAATCCGCAAATTCGGACTTAAGGGCGCAATAATAAGTTTTCTTGAACAATATTCATGTATTCCAACTGTAACTTTATGGTAACAAAATTGTTGCATAACAACTCTTATGCATCGATAAATAGTAAGAAATTTAAAAAAAATGGTGATCTCAAACTGTAGCTTTCCAACAGAAAATCTCAGTTATAACTGATCAATTCAAAGTTTTTGAGAAGGAATTTGAAGGTATCTACCAAATACAGCTGAAAATATGAATAAAATCATTCCTAAATTTGAATATTACGTTTAAAAATAATCTTTAATCTCAAAAATGAGCAGGATGCAAATAATTTCAGTTATCGGATCAGGGATTATGGGAAACGGAATAGCCCATACTTTTGCTTTATCGGGTTGTAAAGTCAACCTTGTTGATATTTCTGAAGAAAGTTTAAAAAAGGGAATAGAGACCATTCATAAGAATCTTGACCGCCAAATTTTCAAAAAACTAATTACTGAAGAGATAAAGAAGGAGGCAATCGGAAATATTAAGTTATTCACTGACCTTGCCCTTGCAGTTCATGATTCAGATCTGGTCATAGAAGCTGCAACAGAAAATCAAAGTATTAAACTTCAAATCTTCCGAGATCTGGATATTTACTGCAAAAAGGAAGCTATTCTTGCATCAAACACCTCTTCCATTTCAATCACCAGTATAGCTTCAGTAACAAAAAGACCCGATAAAGTAATTGGAATGCATTTTATGAATCCGGTTCCAGTAATGAAACTGGTTGAAGTAATAAGAGGATACTCTACTTCGGACGAGGTTACCAAATGTATCATGGATCTTGCCCTGAAACTCGATAAAATACCTGTTGAGGTGAATGATTCTCCAGGATTTGTAGCAAACCGAATTCTAATGCCAATGATCAATGAGGCTATTTATACTTTGCATGAAGGAGTTGCAGGAGTTAAGGAAATAGATACCGTTATGAAACTTGGAATGGCACACCCAATGGGACCGCTTCAACTCGCAGATTTCATAGGATTAGATGTCTGTCTGGCAATTATGAATGTATTATATCAAGGTTTTGGAAATCCAAAATATACTGCCTGTCCACTTCTGGTTAAAATGGTCAGTGCCGGACAATTAGGAATTAAATCAGGAAATGGATTTTATGATTATTCAAATGGCTCTAAAGAACCTGAGGTTTCGGGTAAATTCAAAAGGTAGATTGATTGATATGAGGACTGAGGTATGAAGTAGGAGGTATGAGGACTGAGGTATGAGGTATGAGGTATGAAGACTGAGGAATCTGTTTCAAAATAATATTCTTTGTTTTCATTGAAGAGTTGTAGATCCTGATGTTCTGAACAGATTTCTCCACGCATCTCAATTATTGAAAATAGGATAATACTACCCGCGTGTTCGAAATGACGGTATTTCACTGTCAACTGTCAACTAATTACATTCTTTCAGGAACTCGAATGCCCAGTAAAGCCATACCTTTATTTAGAATAGATGCTGTTGCAGCTGCTAGATCAAGTCTGAAATTTTTGACATTCAAATCTTCAGCCTTAAGTATGCTCTCTTCATGATAAAACTTGTTGAAAAGCTTTGCCAATTCAAAAATGTAATTCGCAATATGAGCCGGACTATATTCCTTTGCTGCAGCTGCAATAAAACCAGGATATTTGCTTAGGTTAACTATTAACTCTTTTTCAAGCATTGTAAGCTCAGGAGAATGACTAAGTGTAAGCTTTGAACTATAGTTAGCTTTCGCCAAAACAGAACAAATTCTGGCATGTGTATACTGAATAAATGGCCCTGTATGCCCCTGGAAATCAATTGACTCGTTAGGATCAAACAAAAGTCTCTTTTTAGGTTCTACCTTTAGTAAGAAAAATTTGAGCGCTCCAAGGCCAATCATATTGTAAAGATCTGCTTTCTCATCTACAGAGAATCCATCAACCTTGCCCAATTCTTCTGTACGTTCCTGTGCAGTACGAATCATATCATCCATTAATTCATCCGCATCTACTACGGTCCCTTCCCTTGATTTCATTTTACCTGATGGCAAATCCACCATACCGTAAGATAAATGATATAATCCTTCAGCCCATGATTTCCCTAATTTTTGTAGAATGAGGAACAAGACTTTAAAATGATAATCCTGTTCATTACCAACAACATATATAGACTTATCAACGTTAAAATCATCATATTTTAACTGGGCAGTTCCAAGATCCTGGGTAATATAAACTGAAGTCCCATCCGCACGAAGAACAAGTTTCTGATCTAATCCATCTGCTGTTAAATCTATCCAGACAGAACCATCCTCCTTTTTGAAAAACACACCTTTCTCCAGGCCTTCATCGATGATATCTTTTCCGAGTAAGTAGGTATCAGACTCATAATAATACTTTGCAAAGTCAACACCAAGCATGTTATAGGTTTGTTCAAAACCTGCATAAACCCAAGTATTCATCATTGACCATAATGCCTTTATTTCCACATTGCCTGCTTCCCAATCTAAAAGCATTTGCTGAGCCATTTTGATTAAAGCTGCATTTTTCTTTGCATTCTCCTCTGTCTCACCTGCCTGAACCAAATCGGCAATTTGCTTTTTATATTCCTGATCAAAAATCACATAATACTTACCAACTAAATGGTCGCCTTTTAATCCGCTACTTTCCGGAGTTTCTCCGTTACCAAATAATTGCCAGGCCAACATCGACTTACAAATATGTATACCACGGTCATTAACCAGGTTAACCTTAATAACCTCATATCCGTTTGCTGAGAGAATCGCTGCTACCGAATAACCTAATAAATTGTTACGAACATGTCCGAGATGCAATGGTTTATTGGTATTTGGAGAGGAATACTCAACCATAACCCTTTGCCCATTCGATGGAAACTGACCAAATCCTCGACTTAAAACATTATTAAGTAACTGATCAATCCAATAAGAGTCTGCAATGGAAAGATTCAAAAACCCTTTGATTACATTAAATTCAACAACTTCAGTAATATGCTCCTTGAGATATTCTCCTAATTCAATACCGGTTTGTTCAGGTGTTTTTTTAGAAATCCTGGTAAATGGGAAAGTTACCACTGTAACCTGACCTTCAAATTCCTTTCTGGTTTCCTGAATGACGATATTATCTATTCCAATTTCAGATTGATAAAGTTCTGAAACGGCCCTTCGGATATGCTCAATTATAATGTATTCTATTGTCATCTGCTTTGGGTAAATCCCTGTAAATTTAATCGTTTATTAAAGCGTTTGTTGCCCGAACTAAAATCTCAAATGCATGTTCAGCCATAAGGTTCTCACGGTCAAGTGTTGGATTTACCTCTACCATTTCAAAACCACAAACTTTTTCACTGCACATTAATCGGGCAAGTAAATTACCCGCTTCTCTTTCGGTAATTCCATTTGGCACCGGTGTTCCTGTTCCTTTGGATATCGAAGAATCCAGTGCATCAACGTCAAAAGAGACATAAATCAAGTCACAGTTTTGCAGATATTTTAATGTATCCAGTGCAACACGCTCCACTCCTCTTTTCCTAACTTCAGCTGGTGCAAAGTTTTTAACTTTATGCTTCTTTAATAAATATTGTTCTGGCAACTCAGAATCACGCATGGCTATGTAAACCAGATCACTGTATTTTATTTTGGGTGCAATATTGGCAACATTCTTTAACTGATACCAATAATTGACAGTCTCCTGATCAAGCATGTTGATTTTTGACTCTATATTATCTTCATCCAAAACTATCGCCAGCGGCATTCCATGCAGGTTCCCAGACGGAGTAGTGTATGGAGAATGCAAATCTGAATGAGCATCAATCCAAATCACTCCAAGTCTGTTTTTCGGGAATGCTTTCCGGATACCTGAAATACTTCCAGCAGAACAACTGTGATCACCTGACAAAATAATTGGGAATTCTTTATTTTTTAATGTTTTAGAAACCTCTTCCGAAATACGCTCTACCATTGTTAGCACTCCGGATATTCTTTTTGCATGTTGATTACCCACAGTTTCAAGTAAAAGATGATTCTCATTTGGTATATCAACAGTCTTGTATTTCTTAAAATATCTGCTACCGAAGTCGAGAGCGGCTATTTTAATCGCGTCAATACCCAAACTAGAACCGCGTGTTCCGGCTCCCAACTCCGACTTAACTTCAATTATCCTTAGTTCACGCATTTAATTTCCCTTGCTTCAAACGTAATAAGATATTTTTTTAAGCTTTTTACTATGTTCTATGCTATATGCTTTTTATATCTTTGCCAAAATTATAAAAAAATGCAGAGTTACGCGGAGTTTCTTGATTTAAGCGTGGGCTTCCCTCAGGATGGTTTTGATATCATTGAAGATGAACTTTATTTTCATGATTTAAACTTAATGGAAATGATTGAAACCTATGGTTCGCCACTAAGGTTTACCTACTTGCCGATCATAAGTAAAAAAATACAGCAAGCAAAACTATTATTCCAAACTGCGATAGTAAAAAATAACTATCGTGGAGGATATAAATATTGCTATTGTACAAAAAGCTCGCACTTCAGACATATAGTTGAGGAGGCTTTAAGAAACGATATTCACCTGGAAACCTCATCTGCATTCGATATGCCCATGATAGATGCACTGGAAAAGAAAGGTGCCTTAGACAAAGACATTACTGTCATTTGCAATGGTTTCAAAACTTTTCAGTACAAACAGTACATCATAGATATGTTGCATGATGGATTTAAGAATATTATCCCGGTTTTAGATAACAAAGAGGAATTCAATATTTATGATGATGAACTGGATATTCCCTGCAGCATCGGAATGCGTATTGCTGCAGAAGAACAGCCTGATTCTCAATTCTACACATCCAGGTTAGGAATCAGAATGGAAGATATTATTGATTTTTACAACCATAAAATTGCTCTAAACCCAAATTTCAAAGTTAAATTACTACATTTCTTTATCAATTCAGGAATATCTGATACACCATATTATTGGAATGAGCTTGAAAAATACACGATTTTATATTGCAAGTTCAAGAAAATAAATCCTGATCTGGACACCCTCGATATCGGTGGCGGAATGCCATTCAAGGATTCCTTGGCATTTGATTTCGACTATGAATACATGGTCAATGAGATTGTTAAAAGAATTAAAGAAATTTGTGCAGAACACGATGTAGTTGAGCCTGATATTATCACCGAATTTGGTAAATATACCGTTGCCGAAGCTTCGGGTATTCTCTATAAAGTTTTAGGTAGAAAACAACAAAATGATCGTGAAAAATGGCTGATGTTAGATGGCTCTTTTATCACAAATTTACCTGATGTATGGGCTCTAAATCAGAAGTATATACTTGCACCAATCAACAACTGGGATTCTGAATACGAACGTGTTAACCTGGGCGGAATAACTTGTGACGGACAAGACTATTACAGTCAGGAAGCTCACATGAACAACGTATTCATGCCTAAAACCAGAAAAGTACAATATGTAGGCTTTTTTCATACCGGTGCCTATCAGGAGGTGCTTAGCGGTTATGGGGGTATACACCACTGTCTGCTTCCTTCACCTAAGCATGTAATTATCAGACGTAACCGCGACGAAACCTTTAATTTTGAAGTTTTTGGTGAAGAACAAAATAGTAAACAGGTATTAAAGATATTGGGTTACTAGCCCGGATCAAGTCCGGGCTGACAACGGATCAAACCCGGGCTGACAACGGATCAAGTCCGGGCCAAAATAGCTCAATACTTGTCACCCCGGGCTTGACCCGGGGCAACCTTATTCATAATATGCAAAAAATATACTTCCTGCTTTTATCTCTACTCCCACTGATGTCTTGTTCTCAAAACAAAACTTCAGATGATCGTGTAGAAATAAATCAAAAACTGGTTCCTGAGCAAAACTTCATGACCCTGAAGTTTGAGGCAGAAGGTAAACCTTGTGTTGCTTTAATTAACAATCGATACATTGGTTTCAAAGAAAAATCGAGCTTCCCCATGTCACTTTTTATCACGGTTAATACCGTTGACAAAAACAAAGATGGCCACCCCCTTGAAAAGGAAATTGAAATTTTCAATAAACTACAGACTGATATCATTTCCGATTTAAGCAA
The DNA here is from genome assembly GCA_044341405.1 of Daejeonella sp. GTDB lineage: Bacteria > Bacteroidota > Bacteroidia > Sphingobacteriales > Sphingobacteriaceae > Daejeonella. The sequence continues at coordinate 19,604 of JBIIRT010000038.1, forward strand.
AGAGCTTGGAACATACTGTTATGTTGGGACAACTACTATGCCAGGTTATCGTGATATTCTATTATACATCGCTCCGGATGATCGATTAAAGGCAAGCGATATTTTGACAAAAATAAAAGACAAAAACATTCGTGTTGATTCTATTTCCTTTGAAGAGGATCCGGAATGGGATGCAGTTGCCTCATTTTATGAAGCTATATCTGTCAAAAATTAAGAGTCAAACTTATCAAGGAGTTTAATCAGCGTGGCGAAATCCTTTGGATATGGTGCTTCAAACGTCATTTCAGTATTTTCATCGATTTTAAAGCTAATCTGCCGGGCATGCAGCGCAAAGCGTTTCATAACAGGAAGTTCCTCCTGATCTTTGCCAAGTCTGTATCCGCGCTTTATCTCTGATAAGTGAACAGGTTTACCTCCATACATTTCATCGCCGGCAATATTTGCCCGCTGTGAAGCAAGATGAATCCGTATCTGGTGCATTCTGCCAGTAATTGGGCGACATTCTACCAAAGTATAATGTTTATAATACTTTAGTGAATTAAAGATAGTTTCTGCAGGCTTTCCTTCCTGACGATTAATTGCCACATTTTTTGCTCCAAGATTCAAAATAGGGAGATCGACATGCAATTCTTCAAATATATGAGTACCGTTTATAACAGCATGATACACTTTGTTCACTTTCCTGTGTTCAAATTGCATCGATACAAAACGATAAGTCTCCGGATTTTTTGCTATAATCAGAACCCCCGATGTCTCGCGATCAAGACGATGACAAATCTGTGCATCATCAGCATACTGCTTGGCCATCCTGAGCAGGTTCATCTCACCCCCTTCACGGTCGTCAAGTGAACTTAAAAAAGCTGGCTTGTTAACAACAATCAGATTGCTATTCTCAAAAAGTATAAGATCTTCGAATTTGGGGAACTTCACGCATGCAGTATTAGACCGCAAAAATAGGATTTTAATCTCGGAGAACGAATTTTAAGCTGAAAGATCAAAGCCTAAAGCTAATCGCAAAATTATAAATGGAAACACCTACTCTTAAAGCTTTCAACTTTTAGCTTTAAACTTTCGGCTTTAAAGTGGGTTATTTTAATTCAAACTTATAGCCTACTCCTTTTACCGTACTTACGTACTTATCTCCAAGTTTTTCCCTGAGTTTTCGTATATGAACATCAATGGTACGATTGGTAACTACAACAGAATCTTCCCAGATATTTTTAAGAATTACCTCCCTGGTAAATACTTTTCCAGGTTTGGATGCAAGAAGATATAACAATTCAAATTCCTTTTTGGCAAGTACAACCTTTTCTCCTCGTTGATACACCAGAAATGCTTCACGATCAATAACTAAATCACCAATTTCAAGTTTGTTTTCAATCTCTATGTCAGATTGAGCATTTCTTCTCAAAATAGCATTTATTCTGCTTGTTAAAGCTCTAGGTTTAATTGGTTTTGCTATGTAATCATCAGCACCAACATTAAAGCCAGCTATTTCTGAATACTCCTCGCTACGGGCGGTAAGGAATACCATGAACGTATTTTTAAAATCATTCATGGTTCTAAGAATACGACAAGCTTCGATACCATCCATTTTTGGCATCATAATATCCAAAATGATAAGATCTGGCAATACCCTTTTAGCTTCCGCAACGCCCTCCTGCCCATTTGAAGCAGTAAAAACCTGATAACCTTCTTTCTTTAGATTATACTCAATTAACTCCCGGATATCAGGCTCATCATCTACAATCAGGATTTTATGCTTAGCAGTGCTCATAGATAGATATTTTGATACAAAAGTAAACTCCCCATTACACTAAATCATTAAGCCTATATTAAGAAATTGTAAATCTTTATTATAAATTGACAATTTCTTGCCCTCAATTTAACACTTTCTGAAGAAAATTTTGCAATTCTACACCCCTTAAATTCTTGGCAATAATTTTACCTGTGGGATCTAAGAGAAATGATGCAGGAATCCCTTCAACTTTATACTGAATTGTTACTTTTCCATCCCAGCGCTTTAATTCTGAAACATGTGACCAATTTAAACGATCATCTTTGATTGCCTTAAGCCAATCTGATTTGTCATCATCAAGTGAAACCCCAAAGACAGTGAATCCTTTATCTTTAAATGTTTCATACTGTTTTACAATATTGGGATTTTCCTCCCGACAAGGAGCACACCATGAAGCCCAAAAATCAAGCAATACATACTTACCTTTAAAATCCGATAGTTTAACTAATTTACCTTCAGTATTATTTAACTCAAACTCAGGAGCCATCTGACCAACTGATACCGGCTTCAAAGCTGCCATTTTAGCTACAAAAGACTGAACAGCTTTATTCTTTGGAAATACTGATTTTATTTCTTCAGCATAGGCAATCAGCTCCGCTTCGTATTGACTCTGGTCCAGAGAACTTGCAGCAAAAAAGCCGGCAAGATTATTTTTATTTTCTTGAGCGAACTTTAAAGAAGTTTTAGAGTATTTATCCATGGTGGTCTGAAACTGTGGCATAAGCACATTATAAATTGAATCCTTTGCTGCCGGATTCGCTTCAGTCATTCTTGAATAATCATCCTGTATCTTTTTATAAATTTTGCTAAAACTATTTCCAATCTGATTAAACTCCCTGATTTTCTCTGATTCTTCTGAACCTTTAATCTCATAGCTGTTGGTAGTATCAGCGTAATCTGTCTTAAAATCTAATTCATCCCCATTCTTTCCCACTAGCAAAAAATTCTTCTCTCCAACTAACAGCGTGTAAAAGTCTGGTTCCTCTGTAACCCGACGAAACTTGAATTCATTATTTTCATTCAAAAAAGCAGAATCCACAAGCTGGTCTGTTTCGTAAAGTAATACTTTCTTTATTGCTCCTGCATTCTCTACCTTTCCTGAAATGCTCAACTCATTATTATTTTTGCAGGAAACGATTAAAATACTCATAGCCAAAATGGCTAAACCAAAAACTTTTTTCATGCTTTACTTTCTAATTTATCTATAACTAACTTACTGGCAAGCTGCGGATTTATCTTCCCCTTTGTCTTTTTCATGAGATCTCCCATAAATAATCCGAGAACGCCTTTTTTGCCATTTTGGTATTCTTTAACCTTATCAGGGTAACTGTTAAGTATCTCATCAACTAGCAAACTTAACTCATCACCTTCCGTATCAATTAATAATTGCATTGAACTGGCTACCTTTTCTGCTGTTAAACCAGGATTTTTAATCAATTCCGGAAAAACCTGGTTAGCTGCAACTGAATAATTTAATTTGCCTTGATCAATCAAACTGATAAGGCCTGAGAGCTGCTCTGGCTTTAGAGGAAATGCTGTAATTGGTTTATGATTATCGTGCAAATATGTCCTTAAAGGACCAATTACCCAATTAGCGGCTGCTTTAAAATGTGTAGTTATAGAACTTAGTTCATCGAAATAATTAGCTATCTCCTGCTCAGATGAAAGTAAAATTGCATCATACTCAGAGAGACCGAATACAGTTGTGTAACGTTCAATCTTTTTTGAAGGCAATTCGGGTAATTCGGCAGCCAAATTAGTGATATATTTTTGTTCGAGAACCAAAGGCTGCAAGTCTGGTTCGGGAAAATAACGGTAATCATTTGCCATTTCTTTGCTTCTCAGCGGACTAGTATTACCTGTTTCTGCATCAAAATTCAAGGTATTCTGCTCAATGTATACACCCCTTTCTATCAGCTCAGTCTGGCGTAGAAATTCATATTCAATAGCCCTTTGCAGGTTTCGGATAGAATTAAGATTTTTTACTTCACATCTGTTCCCATACTCTGAAGACCCTCTGTGTCTGACAGAAATATTAGCATCACAACGAATGCTGCCTTCTTCCATATTACCATCACAGATATCAAGGTATTTAACCAATTTTCGGATTTCTGTTAAATATGCAGCAGCTTCACGTGCGGACCGAATATCAGGTTCTGAAACTATTTCAATGAGTGGCACACCAGCCCTGTTCAAATCAATCAAAGAATCAAAATCATCCTGATCATGCATACTTTTGCCAGCATCATCTTCCATATGAATTCGATGAATCCGAACACGTCTAGTGGAATGATCATCGGCCTTTACATCAATAAAACCGGAGTGGCAAATAGGGTTACTATCTTGTGTTGTCTGAAATCCTTTGGGCAAATCAGCATAAAAATAATTTTTTCGGTCAAAATGAGTATTTAAGTTTATACTACAGTTTGTAGCCAAACCCATCTTAATTGCATACTCAACTACTTTTTTGTTTAATTTGGGTAAAGTTCCGGGTAAACCAAGGCTAACCGGACTTATATGCTCATTAGGACCTGCACCGAAACCGGCTGAGTCTGTAGAAAATATCTTACTCTCAGTTGATAACTGAACATGCACTTCAAGCCCAACTACAAGTTCATATTTATCTGTTAAGCTTTCAGAAATTATCGTCATTTAAACTTTAATAGTAATTATTTTATCATGCAAATATATGCAATTGATTGAAGTTGAAAATGGATAGAGGAGAATTGAGGATT
>JBIIRT010000134.1:0-6754 GCA_044341405.1 Daejeonella sp.
ACAAGGCTATGAAAGTCAGTGCTATGGTAAAGCTAAATTTACCGCCCTGTCCAATGCCGCAAAAAAAGTATATGAATGTCATTGCAAGGCGATATGCCCAGGATCCTGCTAATCACCTCAATTTTTTTTAGACGCCACGCTAGCAGCCCCCTTTAATAAGTTTTCCTCCGCATTGGATGGTGCGGCAACGATAGTCTAGGCCTAAGCAGAACCCTTCAAAGCATCAGGCGCAGCGGCGGCAGTTATTCGTTTTTATTTATTGTTTTTTTAAGGTACTCATGGTCTCGTCGTTCCTCCTCGGCATGGTCCTTTTCTGCTGCAGGAAAAGGACTAGGCCCTGCGGCCATGAGCGGGTAATATTTCCCATAATTTGGAAGTGTTCGTTAAAACCAAAAGAATGAGAATTAATTTGCGATAAACTAGTATGTATTTAATATGAAGTCAACTCTTAACTTAATGTCATTGAACACGCGGCACGCGCGCACCATTATCTTAGGGTATTAAAGTCAGAAATTGTTAAGTGGTTTTTGAATAACACCAAAGCATAGTAGAATCATCACTGCTTATAGACCACGCCTTCTTTCATAACAAAGTCCATAGCGCTCAGAACTTTAATATCCTTTATCGGATCACCTTTTACAGCAATAATATCTGCATATTTTCCTTTTTCAATTGAACCAATTCGATCTGAAATGCCAAGCAGATCAGCAGCGTTCATAGTTGCAGATTTAATTGCTTCCATAGCAGGCATTCCTGCCTCAACCATATATTCAAATTCTTTATAGTTTTTCCCATGTGCAAATACTCCCGCATCGGTACCAAATGCAATTTTAACACCTTCTTTATAGGCTTTGGCAAAAGTGCTTTGAATTTTCGGTCCGGTTGCAATTGCTTTAGGAAGTACAAGCGGAGGGTAATATCCAGGAATTTTAGCCGAATCAGCTACAGATTTCCCGGCAGTAATAGTAGGAACATAATAGGTGCCATTTTCCTTCATTAAAGCGATAACCTCATCATCCATGAAAGTCCCGTGTTCAATAGAAGAAACACCCGCCCGTATAGCCCTTTTCATTCCTTCAGCACCATGAGCATGTGCAGCCACACGAAACCCATAATCTTTGGCAGTGATGACCACTGCTTTAATTTCATCCTCAGTAAATTGTGCACCGGCACCATCCTTCGCATTACTTAAAACACCGCCTGTTGCGGTTATTTTTATCACATCTGAACTTTCTTTATATCGTTGTCTTACGGCTTTTCTGGCTTCCTCCGGACTATTAACTACTCCCTCTTTGGCCTCGGGATCTCCCATCAATGCCCTGCTATAACCATTCGATGGATCCGCATGCCCACCGGTGCTGGCAATGCTTTTACCTGCAGCAAGGATCCTCGGACCTTTAATATCTCCCGCATTAATGGCATTTCTAAGCGAAACTGCTATATGCCCTCCCAAATCTCTGACAGTTGTGAAACCTGCCATTAGCGTACGCTCAGAATATTTAACTGCCCTTAAAGCGTTATCATCATCATTAAGCGTAAAGTTTTCCATGTATTTATTCTTACTGGTCTCACTCGATAAATGAACATGAGAGTCAATGAATCCAGGCATCACAGTCTGATTTCTCATATTAATGAGCTTATCATTAGCGGAGCCCGACTGATATCCTTTTCTGACATCTATTATTTTATTAGATTCAACGACGATGGTCATCTCAGTCTGAACCGAATTTGATTTTCCATCAATCAAGCGGCCGCATTGAATATACGTTTGCTGCGCAAGTGCAGGAACAGCTAAAAAAACAGCAAGAAGAGTAGCAATATGTTTCATGGAGGATTTTTTGGTTATTCAAAACTATCAAAAAAAGGTACAAAACAAAAAAATCCGGCCTGCGACCGGATTTTATAATTTATAAAAATGAACTCAAAGAAATTAACAAAAATGATCAAAAGCCTGTTGAAGATTATCGGCAATCATTTGGGCCGGACGACCTTCAATCTGGTGACGCTCTATCATATGAACCAGTTTTCCATCCTTAAATAAGGCAATTGCCGGAGAAGATGGTGGGTAAGGGAGCATTAAGTTTCTTGCGGTATCAACAGCATCCTTCTCCATACCTGCAAAAACGGTTATTAGTTTATCCGGATGTTTTTCATGCTGTACTGACATTCTTGCAGCGGGGCGTGCATTTGCTGCGGCACAACCACATACAGAATTTACCATTACTAAAACCGTTCCTTCTGATTTTATGGCTTGTTCGACTTCATCAGCAGTTCTGAGATCCTGGAAACCTGCACTGACAAGTTCCTGGCGCATTGGTGCAACTAAATATTCTGGATACATATCTTAATTAAATTAATCTGTAGAAATTGAATGTAAAACAAAGTTAAGTATTTAGAACTAATTTAATGTGGTTTGTGATCGTTTGACTTTTAGATTACTAAGGGAGTTTTAAGTTGTAGGTTTTAAGTTATAGGTTTTAAGTTTTAGGTTAGGTTATAAGTAACAAACTTTACGGTTTACTGTCTCGACTTCAACGCTAAAGCCTGAGTTCAATAAACCGGATCGAAGCGGCAGCTTTTGGCTTCGAAAAATTCGAATATTTACTCTTCATTTTATAGCCAAAACTATAGCAGAGAGCCGGACTATCTTATCCCAAGCACCATAAAATTTGCTTTAATTAAACATAGCGTTTCTAAAATCATTTTCAAAAAGATAAAACCAGTCGCCGAAGCTTATGATCTAAGAATCATAATTTACTAAACTCCAAACTTTTTGAATTGACCAAAGAATCCCTTAACTTTGCAAAAAATTTCTTTATACTAAAAGAAAGCAATAATTATCCATTTATCGTGCCGTAAAACGCATTTAAACAAGAAACTATGTCATCAGTAGAGACAAATTATGTTCCTTACAAAGTTAAGGACATTTCATTAGCAGAATGGGGCCGTAAAGAAATCGGTCTTGCTGAAGCAGAAATGCCAGGATTAATGGCACTTCGCGAAGAATTTGGTGCATCAAAACCTCTTAAAGGTGCGCGTATTGCAGGATGTTTGCACATGACCATACAGACAGCTGTTTTAATTGAAACTCTTGTTGAATTGGGTGCTGAAGTTACCTGGTCATCATGTAACATTTTCTCAACTCAAGATCATGCTGCTGCTGCAATTGCTGCTGCAGGAATTCAGGTTTATGCCTGGAAAGGCCTGAATGAGGAGGAATTTGACTGGTGTATTGAACAAACTTTACATTTCGGTCCGGATCACAAACCATTGAACATGATTCTTGATGATGGTGGTGATTTAACTAATATGGTATTTGACAGGTTCCCTGAACTAATTGCAGATATTAAAGGTCTTTCTGAAGAAACTACTACCGGAGTTCATCGCTTATATGAGCGTATGAAGAACGGAACATTGCATTTACCTGCAATTAACGTAAATGACTCAGTTACCAAATCTAAATTTGACAATAAATATGGTTGCCGTGAGTCATTAGTTGATGCGATCCGTCGTGCAACTGATGTAATGATGGCTGGAAAAGTTGCTGTTGTTTGTGGCTATGGTGATGTTGGTAAAGGTTCTGCAATTTCACTTAGCTCTCAGGGCGTACGTGTTATTGTGACTGAAATTGATCCTATCTGTGCTTTACAGGCTGCAATGGAAGGTTATGAAGTAAAGAGATTAGCAACTGCAATTAAAGAAGCTGATATCGTGGTTACAACTACCGGTAACTGCGACATCGTTCGTGGTGAGCATTTCCTTGCATTAAAAGACAAAGCTATTGTTTGTAATATCGGTCACTTCGATAATGAAATCGATATGGCATGGTTAAATGGAAACTATGGTAATACTAAAGTTGAGATCAAGCCACAGGTTGATAAATATACCATCAATGGTAAAGATGTAATCGTACTTGCTGAAGGCCGTTTAGTGAATTTAGGATGTGCAACTGGTCACCCTTCTTTTGTGATGTCTAACTCGTTTACTAATCAGACATTAGCTCAATTAGAGCTGTGGACAAACTCTGCAAATTATGAGAATAAGGTTTATGTTCTTCCAAAATATCTGGATGAAAAAGTAGCCCGCTTACATCTTGCAAAAATTGGTGTTGAGCTTGAAACACTTGATCAGCATCAGGCTGATTATATCGGTGTTCCTGTTCAAGGTCCGTTTAAAGGGGACGCGTACAGGTATTAAGGAAGTCGGAGGACGGAGGTAGGAAGACTGAAGACGGAGGTAGGAAGACTGAAGACGGAGGCTACCCTTAATTAAGTTAAGTCGCTCAAATTTGACACATTTTATAAGAATGCTTACTTTCGGGTAAGCATTTTTTATGATCAAAACATTTTCAGATCTGGAGGTTTACCGGCTTTCTTACCAATTGTCTATTGATGTTTTCAATTTATCTAAGCAATTTCCAGAATCGGAGAAATATTCATTAACAAGCCAAATTATTCGCTCAACAAGATCCGTAAGTGCTAATATTGCAGAAGGGGTTTCGGAAGGAGAACATACCAAGCAGAATTTAGGAAATTTCTGATTTACTCGTCCGGTTCCTTAGAAGAAAGTAAGGTTTGGCTGAGTTTTGCCAAAGACTGCAAGTATATTACGCCACAACAATTTGATCTTTTAAAAATGAAAACAGACGAAATTGGTGCAAAACTATTTAAGCTAAACATAAATTGGAAATCTTAACCTAATTTAGTGGAAACCTAATTAAATTTCATCCAACACTCATAATTCAGACCTCATACCTCATACCCCCCATGCCAAACCTCTCCATCAATATCAACAAAATAGCTACCCTTCGTAACTCGAGAGGCGGCAACAACCCCAACTTGGTTAAGGTTGCCCTGGATGCCGAACGATTTGGGGCAGAGGGAATCACAGTCCACCCGAGGCCTGATGAAAGACATATCCGCTATCAAGATGTATTCGACCTAAAAAAGGTGATTCATACAGAATTCAATATTGAAGGAAATCCCAAAGAACAAAAATTCGTTGATCTGGTATTAGCCAACAAGCCGGCACAAGTTACATTAGTACCAGATGCTGAAGGTCAGTTAACCTCTAATCACGGTTGGGATACAATAAAACACCAATCTTACCTTAAAGATGTTATTGCTGAATTTCAATCTGTAGGCATTCGTGTATCCATTTTTGTTGATCCTGCAGAAGAAATGATTGAGGCAGCCAAACGCACAGGAACCGACCGAATTGAACTTTACACCGAGGCCTACGCTTCAGGATATCATGAGGATAAAGCTCGTGCTATAAAACCTTACATTGCGGCAGCAAAGATAGCTGATCAGCTTAAATTAGGCATCAATGCAGGTCATGACTTGGATCTCCATAACCTCCAGTATTTTTCTCAAAATATACCAAGTTTACTGGAGGTAAGTATTGGGCATGCGCTAATTTGCGACTCTCTTTATTTAGGCCTGGAAAATACAATCCAATTATACCTGAAGGCACTAAAAAATAATTAATCTCAAAATCGCTTATTCGATTCTCATGATTCAAACACTGGACATCAATGAATTTCTGCAAATGGCCGAAACTGTCCCGGTGATTGATGTAAGAACTCCCCTTGAATTTATGCACGCCCGAATTCCGGGTGCTTTTAATCTACCCATATTCTCAAATGATGAGCGGGTAAAAGTGGGGACATGCTACAAACAAAAAGGTCGCGAGCAAGCTATATTACTTGGATTTGACCTTACAGGATCAAAATGGTCTGGATTTATAAAGGAGGCTCTGAAAATAGCTCCCGAAAAAAAAATTCTGGTACATTGCTGGCGGGGAGGTATGCGTAGCGGTGCAATGGCCTGGGCACTAAATCTTTATGGCTTTGAAGTTTTTCTTCTTGAAGGTGGATATAAAAGGTATCGTAACTGGGTATTGGAACAATTTAAAAAAACGTATTCAATACTCATATTGGGCGGGATGACAGGCTCGGGGAAAACAAAAACACTGCAGCAGCTTAAAAAACTTTCCCATCAGATTATTGATCTCGAAGATCTTGCACAACATCAGGGCTCTTCATATGGTTCTATGGGTATGCTAAATCAGCCCGGGCAAGAACAATTTGAAAATTTACTTGCCCGGGAACTGAATAAAGTGGATACAAACATTCCGCTTTGGCTGGAGGATGAAAGCTTGTCAATAGGCAGGTGCTTCATCCCTAATTCTATTTTTCATCAGATGAGACAGGCTCGTGTGATGAAAATCACAGTACCATTTGAGAAAAGAGTCGATTTTCTTGTAAAAGAATACGGAGTGCTCGACAAGGAGTTTCTTATTGAAAGTACAACGAGGATTGGAAAAAGATTAGGCCCAGAACAAACACGTGATGCGATACTTGCGATCAGAGAAAACCGCATGGATGATTTTATTAAAATTGTGCTGATTTACTATGATAAAACCTATGCCAATGGCCAAGGTAAAAGGGAGAAAGAAAGCATTGATCTTATTCAGTGCAACAGTACAGATGCGGTCGAAAACTGCAAACTTTTGTTGAATCACATTCAATCAAAATGAATTAATACAGACATTCAATCTCAATTTTTGTAAGAACAAATACTATAATACCTATCCAAAATCTCATGTCTCAATACTCATATCTCATTACTCACTACTCATTTAAATGAACTCCGAAGAAATAAAATTAACTCAATATTCCCATGGCGCAGGATGCGGCTGCAAAATTAGTCCGGCAGTATTAGACATTATTCTCCACAGTCCAATTACCCAT
>JBIIRT010000039.1:0-23815 GCA_044341405.1 Daejeonella sp.
GATAAAACAATTGTGACTGAATCACCAAAATCGTAATTAATAAAAAGATAAGCTGATTTTACCAGAAATGGCATCATCATAAAAGGAAATGAGCAGGGTAAAGGATATACCCTGCTTTCAGTGCCACTTTCAAATAAACTTAAAACAGATAATTTTTATATAAATTGTCGAGAGAAAAATACAACTAAAAATACCCTTATAATGCCGTCCAAAAATCAATGAAATAAACTAACAATTCAATTTTGTTTAAAACGACTTGCTATCGTGAAATATTTTTTTAAAACAATTTTAGTATATCGGCGAATTTCATTTTTATCAACTCCTCTTCACTTACCTTCATAGGAAGAGAATCATTGAGTCTAGCATAAAATTTTCTCCTACTATACCCCAAGTTATTTCCCTGAGTTAAATGATATTCACAGAAAAAATAAAATCCTATCTTGTCTGTTTCAGAGGTAATTGAATTGTTTTGGTAATCATTTTTTGACCTAAAACTTAAACCACTGGCTAAAATCCTTCTTTGATTCTTAACTTGCTTAAAACTTGGCTCAAAATCAATTAACCTCAATAAATTTCCATCAAAGATAAAGTTTGAGTAATTCATGTCTCCATGAACCAAACCCAAATCCTGCATTTCGTCTAGGTCTATTGCTAAATTAGTTAATGCTAATTTTTTACTCTCAAGAGAAATTATTTTCCATTTTTCTTTTTTTACATACTCTTGCCTGTATACTAATTGATCTTTTAGAAATATGAAATTAACCTTAGGTATTGACGAGATAGAAAATGATGCAGTTTCAATTAAATTACACCTGCTAATTATAGATGACATGTCATCTAACAAATCAACAAAAGCGTAATTTTTTATTTTAAATTCCAATTATTTTTAATCGACTGAAGACGGGTTAATTATATTTTTTAAAACCATCAATCTTCTTCCACATCCTCATTGTAAAAAGTAAAACATTTTTCAATTCCACCTTCTGGTAAAAATTCATACGATCCAGAATAGTATCCAGAGTAGCCATTAATTGTTACCGTTGCACAAAAAGAATATCCTCCCGGCCCATTATCAATTTGCGACACCTTAAATAGATCCGTGTAAAACTCCTCTTCAAATGGAGACTCTCCAAATCCAAAATCACAATCACCCACCGAATTAGTAATTCGGCTCAATAGTTTAAAAATAGCTCTAGACTTATTTGGTCCTTCTTCTCCTTTTCCGTAATCACTAGTTGAGATTGCTAGTTCTTCATCAGGTGACGTGAGTAACCACAAATCACCATCACCGTCTTCAATAAATAACTCACCCTTAAAAAGTTCTACAATCTTAGACCACTTTTTATTGAATTCTATCATTTCTTTGCTTAATAGTGAAATGTTAATTTGATTTGAATCAAAAGATAAACTTAGATTTACTGTTGCCATTACCTTATTTTTAATACTTACATTATTAGTGAATCAAATTAAAATAAAAATATTGAAATATCAGATGTTTAGCATTTTCAAAAGCAGGTTTTTTAAAGTTAGCTCTACATTATGCATATTCCGGGGAGGCTGGTACATCATCAATTTGGTGAAAAGTATATAAAATAATTACACTCTGAAAATTAGTCCCTACTTTTTTCAAAAGCAATTCCAATTTTATCTAAAAGATTGTACACCTGCGCCTTTTGATATTCCGGCCCATAATCATTGTTAATCCATTTTGCTAAAATGGGTCCGGTCCATTTCTCTGCTGAAATTCCATATTTTTCGCGACTCTCAGTAAGTCTAAATTGGGTTTTCAGTAGAAAATAAAATCTTGCTGCGCTACACGTTTTATATGTGCGCACAGTTCGTGTTAGGTCTTGGTTGTTCTTTTTCGCTTGTAATTTGTCCATTCGTACTGTCTGTCGTGGTGGATTGGCTTGTAGATACTTGATCTTTTTGAGTTGGTCCAAGTCTTGGGAAAAAAGCAAATGTGCCTGCAAATTCATGGGGTTTAAGATCTATAATTTTATAACCGTCTCTAATGGCTGTTTTCTAAAAATGCTCATCATTTCGTCTTGATTGTTTGATGATTTTAAGTATCTTTGTTAGGCAAGAAATTAAAAGAAGTGGAAACGAAGGAATTGATAAAAAGCACGGGTGCAACTTTTACTCCAAAGGGCTTGGCAGACTATTTAAGTAGTCGAATTTTGTCTTATGTGTATAGGAAAGAAGTAACAGTCCTTGACCCTGCTTGCGGCGATGGTGAACTGTTATTGTCTATGGGAGAACACTTGTCGGCTCGTGATATTGATTTTACACTAAATGGATATGATTTAAATGAAGAATATTTGAGCCTTGCAAAAGAAAGGTCATGCCGATTTAGCAAACAAAAAACCAATTTAGTAAATGGAGATTTTTTGGAAGTCGTAGACATTAATCAAAATCAATTAACACTTAATTTTTTTGGAGCAAAAGGGAATGGAATAAAGGAGTCCGCTGACATTGTAATTGCCAATCCTCCGTATGTAAGAACTCAAATTCTTGGAACAGAGCAAGCACAACTTCTTGCTCAAAAATTCGATTTAAAAGGTCGTGTTGATTTATATTATCCCTTTTTAATTGCAATGACTACAAGTCTAAAAATGGGAGGAATTATTGGCGTAATAACATCTAACAGGTATTTGTCAACTAAGAGTGGCGAAAGTGTCAGAAAGTTTTTAAATGAGAATTACGAAATACTTGAAATTGTTGATTTAGGCGATACCAAACTTTTTGATGCTGCTGTTCTTCCTGCAATATTTATTGGTAAGAAAAATGGAAATGTTAGGGCAATTTCTAATTCAGCTAAATTCATTAAGATTTATGAAGAACTGAATGGATATCAAGGAGAACTAAAAACAGCCGCTAATATTTATGACGTATTGAATACATCCGATTCGGGATACTTCTCTGTTAATACAAAAAGATATAAAAAAACTGATGGCGTTTTAATGTGTCGAACCACAAAAGGTTATTCTTGGGAGTTGCTTTCAGATTCTGAATCGCTATGGGTAAATAAGATTGATAAAAATGCATCTTGTTTCGTTGGCGATTTATTCAAAGTTAGAGTTGGTATAAAAACTACGGCTGACAAAGTTTTTATAAATGATGAATGGAATAAATTGGGAACTGAAAAGCCCGAAGCGGATTTACTAAAAGATTTGATTTCACAGGAGAATATTGGCAGATGGGGAACAACCGCAAAAGCTACTCTACAAATTCTATATCCTCATTATAATAAGGACGGAAACAAAACAACTATTGATATAGAACAGTTCCCAAAAGCTAAAAAATACTTTGAGAGATTTGAAGGACGACTAAAGGAGAGAAAATATTTAATTGATGCTGGCAGAAAATGGTATGAAATATGGGTTCCTCATAATCCTGACCATTGGAATTTACCAAAGTTGGTGTTTCCTGATATCAGTTTGTCACCAAGATTTTTCTTTGATGAAGGAGGAAAACTTGTCAATGGAAATTGCTATTGGATAGTAGCCGAAAAGAAGGAAAATGTGGAGATACTCTTATTGATACAAGGAGTTTCAAATTCAAAATTAATGACAAAGTATCACGACCTTGTTTTCAACAACAAACTTTATTCAGGCAGGAGAAGATATTTTACCCAGTATGTGGAAAAGTATCCTTTACCTGATTTTAATTCTCCTATTGCAAAGTCAATAATCAAAATCGTCAAAAAACTTAACGCTGAAAATGATGCAGAAAAAATTTCTTTGCTCGAAGAGCAATTAGAAATTAAAGTTGCCGATGCTTTTGGTGTTTCGCCAATTTTTAAGCTGGATTAAATACCGCTTTACCATAATGCTTTTCAAAAAAGCTAATTGGAATGTTTCTTTGGCATTTATAACTCTCTGAACTTACATAAGAAAATATATCGCCAAGCCTTTCTCCTGGCGTTAAGATTATCCCTTCAATTATTTCAGTCTTAGGATTTGTTAAAGCAATTAAATAACGAACATCAAAAGTTGTGAGGTTCTTTTCTTCTATTACAAACTCTTCTCTTTCGGGAGAAAATCTACCTAGGTCAACTGTTGGTGAATCCTGAACTTTCACTTCTAACAATTGGTTTCTTATGTCAGGAAAAGCCCCATACAATAATTCGTTTTCTTTAATAATGTAACCCAATAATTCCAACACCATTCTTTCAAGTGCTTGTCCTCTGTTTTTAGTTGCTGCTGCGTCAAGTTTCCTTCCGATTAATTTTTTAGCAACCATTTCTTTTAAAAGTGCGATTGAATACAACTCTTTAAAATCTGGTTCTTCAACCATTCCCGACTTTGGAGGAATATAGTCATGAGTTATGTTGTATGATAGTTTTTTGCTATCAGGAAATGAAAGCACTTTGTCGGGGCTTTCAAAAATACTTTTTCTTGCCTTTGAAGAAATCAGTAGTTGATGTTTTATTGTTGGTTTTCCAAACTTGCCAAAATGTTTTTCAATGTATTCCGCTGTCAGAACTATGACCGATGCAATAATACTTTTTGCTAAGTCTATTCTCACAAATACAAATCTAACATCAGTGCATTTCAAACTTTCGCCCGATTCATATTTAATTAAAAGAGTATTACTTGCAGGTAATCTATTCCAAACTTGTAGGTTATAAGAATCACCAGATGTTACAATGTAGGTATCAATAAATTCTCTTGTTATTTTGGGAACTCCTTTTCCCTTGGGAGGAACTATTTCGTAACTTTCTTTTTCTGCTACTTCGGGTAATACAGACTTTTCAAGAGTCGAGGCAATTAACTTTCTAATATTAGAGCCGTCAGTTCTTGTCTTGCCTGTAATCTTAAATTCCTTTCCGATAAGTTCGGATAACTTTTGTGTCAACCCCTCTGGCTTAGTAAGTAGTGTAACATATTTAGGTGGCAATTTAAATGCTCCGTTCATATTTAGAATTTTAGAAGTTCAGATGGGTCGGTCTTTAAAGCCTTTGCTATCTTTTTTAGATTTATGACAGATATATTTCTTTCGCCTCTTTCAACAGAGCCGATATATGTTCTGTCAAGGTCGCAAGCAAACGACAGTTTCTCTTGAGATAAGCCAATACCAGTTCGTAATTGGCGGATTTTGTCGCCAACTTTTATCAAATAAGATTTTTCTTCTTTTGAATAAGATGAACCCATTTTATTGAAAAATTTAGAGTGCAAAACTCCGGAATAGATGTCAATAAGTCTACGGACTATAAGTATTTTATTTGTAAAATCACAATTATTATGAAGAGGTGAGTAGGCCGTGGGTGCGGTTGGGTCAAGTCAATTTGGTGCATAAAGGTTGGCTTTTTCTTTTTTCTGGTTCACTTGTTCCAATAATTTATAAAGGTCAGTTTGAAAGTATGTCCGCTTGGTCGATATGGCCTGTGTGTCGGATACATTTTTAGTCATTGTCTTACTGCGATCTGTCTTTTTAGCATTGGTGCTAACGTCAGTTCGTCTAAAAACCTAAGTTAATTTTCAAACGGGTGTATTGCACATTAACTAAGCAATTTGCCAGCACAAATACGCAGGGAGCTTTCCACCGATTTGGTTGAAATTCTTTGTCAGTGTTAAGGTGGCATGGAATACTTTGCGGATGGCTTTAGGATTGTTCTTTCTGAAATTGGCAATCGTATTTTGGTCAGGAGAGAGTCCAATAACAATAGTAAGCATTTAGAAATGAGTCTTCATAATCAAATCAAATTCGCTTCTGATTTTAGTGCAGTTTATGTTTATGTAGGGTATTTATTGAAAGTTTAAAAAAAATTAAACGCGTAGTTAAATTAGATTGTTTCATATTATTTGTTTTTACAATACAAAATTGCACCTGAAATTGAGTTGCTTATTTGAGAAACAATTTTAGCTCCACCTGAAAAAATTTATAATTTTTTAGAAAAAACATTTGGAAATCAATACGATCAGTCACCAATTCCTACAGACACAAACAATCTAAAGTTGGTAGCCCAAATGATCAGATTTCTTCCCAATCAATGTCTCCAAACTGACCGAACTCATCATTTTCATCATGACCTTCTCCATCCTCGGCCTTTCTATATGCTTCAACTGCACTTTTTGCCTTAATGGTGTGAGTCCATGTTTGAACACATTCCCTAGTTGCTTGTATGGTATATTCTTTTTCTTCATTTTTTTCCCAATCTTCATCATCTTCATCACAATCATCATTATTGATACTAACCGATAAATCACCTCTGTTCATTTTATTCAACGATTCTAAAATTTCATCTCTTAAGATCTCAACTTGGTGGAAATTTTCTAAATCAAAACTAAAACCACCCAACTCAGATCTAAGGGTAATATTAATGTATTCAGGTTGATTTTGTTTAAATTGGTTTTCTTTAACGTGTGAGATTTGAAAACCATAAAGAGGACCGAACTCAACAAGACAATTTTCAGGAAATAGTTTGTACCAGGTTTCATTATCCTCGACACTCTTAACTAAATTATACTCCATCTCTAATTCTTGTAATTCGTTAATTGCTTTGGAGTATCTTTTTTCAAACCCATCTTCCCATTTTTTTGTTCTTTTCATATTTATTTCTTGTTCTTGAAAAATTAATTAAATCTAATACAGAAGTTTTGAAGATTAAACGTAAACAAATAATTAAATTAACAACAAATCAAAAGAAACATTTTTCATTTAAATTAGTAACTTAAAACTCTCTTAGGAAGAGTCCGCTTTAGTTTGACGACAACAATCAAATAAGGTATCAAATTTTAGACTTTTACGTGAACGTATTAGTATAAACTTTGTAAGTCGTTTTATCGTTATTAGGATAAAATCTAAAGGGATGCAGTTTAATTGTTGCATCCCTTTTATTAATAATTCCTATTAAATTAAAACTGTGGTAAATCGACTTTTACAATTTAATGAAGTTATTAATTAAAACTGATTAATATTCACAATCCTGATTCAGTCACACAATACCTTGTGGATAATAAAAGAAAGGACAAACAGGTAGTGACAAATATTATAAAATATCTAATCTCTTAATATCCTTAAAATATAAACAGGGTTAATAGAAGATTTATTTTATGCATCTAACAGACATCCCATCACCTTTAAATTGTGGCTGCACTCTCAAATGACTATTGCCATAAAACATTCCGCTAGCAATCGCCATGTAATCTGAATCATTGGTTGAGCTCCACCAAAAACCATTTTCACCCAAAGCCGCAAATTCTTCATAACCCCTAAACCGTCCAGCCGGTAGCCCATTAAATCCACTCAAGTTACTACCATTGCCATTTTTATTCCAGCCTTTCGTACTTTTTAACTTTGCACCAGTTTCATAATCGCCACCCAGAAACTTATCAAGTTTCATCCAATCAGATCTATTAGGAATTTTCCAATCAATTGGAGCAAGTACTCTTTTATCAACAACAGCATGCCAATTATATAATTTTCCAAATTTTTCATCGTTGGAAGGTTCAAAATTGTAAAAGCACCAGGATGCTTGCTCAGACTTTCCAAAATTTTCCCAATCTTCAATAGATTTCGCTTGGGGAATAATATCACCATTTCTAAACTTATCAACATCAAGATTTTTATTCATCCAGATTTGATTTCCGATTTTTATTTCAAAATTTTTGTAATCCATAATTTTTGATTTTTATATTTTAACTTTTATTAACACTCAAAATTTTTGTGATTAGTATAGATAACGTCGAGTTATAACGGCTACAACAGTAGTCATTCGCAAAACTACCAACTGCATATTCGTTAAAATATTGAAATTAAAGTATTAAATTCAAAAAAGCAATTAACTAAATAAATGTGTTTATCATTTCTTATTAATTGGACTGGTTTAAAACTCCCTGAGGTTTCGCTCTGTAATGAGTACAGGTCTTCCTATCCTTTGGCTTTTTTATATACCCTTTTTACCCAGGCTCTAATATTATGAGGAGTTACCCTAAGAGCTACCTCTGGTATAGTAAAAATTTTAATACCCTCTGTTACTATAGGCATAGCTTTTAGGGTTCTTCAGTCATGGTTTTAATGGTTCAGTTATTCCATATGGCTTACATGGGACATTCAGAAGATGAAATTAGACAGGTACTTGCTCATTCCCATGTTCAAACCACCAAAATATATCTCCGAGAAAGACATGGATTCTCAGGGTCTTACGATATTATGAAGAGGTTTCATCAGGTGAAATAGAAGGGGATATATTCCTTTTAATTGGATGAAAGTGGTTTAAAGTTCCAATTTCAGGAAGTAAATTAATATTCTTTCGAGCTTTAAAAAAATATTTGGCATGTTTTACAGGACTGGTTTTGTGAGATGAAGTCTGTAAAAACTAAACAAGTTTTCTTTATGAATCTTACTTCTTAATCTTCCGCTCGGTGATGGGCATTCATCAATAAATGAAACATCATTTTGAGAGCAAAATGTCTTGAATTCTTTAATATGTTTATTGAATTGAGACGGACTTTCTCGCTTTCCCCAAGTATAGATTATCTTTTTAACATTATTTGTCAAAATAAAAGATTTAATTTCCTCGAAATGATAGCTTAGTTTACACTTTTTACCATTGAATAGAATTGCGTCTGAATACCCTGAACCGCATATTTCTCTTTTATCAACATCTTCTAATTTTAAAATGGACTTTATAATGTCTGTGCATCCAATTTCATTATCCGTCATGAATTTTAGTTTACGCTCAAAGCTGTTCTGAAACCATCTATATTCGAAATTATAAACCTCTTCAATTGTTCGCCAAAAATTGTTTTGACAACGACCATAAAAGTAATCTGTAAGTTCACCACAATCGGGATTGAAAGTACCTAAAACTAATGTATGAACTTTCCAAGTTGGTAAAAAGAAGTCTGAATTTAAAAATTGATGTTCAATAATATTCTCGTTTTTCATTAATTTATTCCGTAATTTTTGGTAATAGGTGCAATTTTTGCTAAAGACAAACAATTTGGTTGTGCACAGTATATAAGAAACTTATATGAGCAAATAGTTGAAAATCAATTCATGAGTATTACCTAATTAGAAAATATTGCAAAAGATAATTTAAGTGAAGTAAATTAAATATTTAAAGGTATTTTTAATTAGTTCACCTTTTGAGATACAATTCATTGTTTTTAAATTGTTTATTTTCTTTAACTAAAATCACAAAGACAATCACAATTCCGCAACATGAAAAGATTAGATCCCAATAATCTATACATCGACAATAAAACCATGACTGAAAAATTTCAATAGCTAATGGGACTAACATCAACGACCTATTAAGATTTAAATGGGCTATTAATAAACAAAATATAATTGCACCATAAATCGAAGAAACATGTGAAATCATAAAAACTATTGCAAAGGATCTGTAGTCTATGATACCATGTTGAAAAATTTCATTAATTATCCAAAGTATCGTAATTATTATTGCCAGTTTTTGCTTCAATTGATTTAAGATTAAAATCTTGATATGTGATAGATGTTGAATCAATTTTATTAATAGTTTCAGCAAAAACCTTTCTGAAATTTTTCATTTCACTACTACCAGCAGTTACACCGACCCATACTCCAACAACAATACCAATTATATCCAAAGTTAAACTAATACTAAATTTATTATCTGTATTTCCAACAAAGAAATAAACTGTTCCAATACCTACGAAAATGCCAGTTAAAACTTTGGAAAGTTGTTCTTTTTGTTTTGCTTTTTTAAGAGCAGATTTTGCCTTGGTATTATTAAAATATTTGGGTAATGTTTCTTTGAAAATATCATTAAGCAATTGAAAGACATTATGATTAGACAAACCTATTATTTTCATAAACGCTGTGAATTCACCGACTTCTTGAATGGAATTAGGATCTTTAAGAAGTTTTTGAATGTTTTGTGCTTCAGATGAAGATAATAAAATTGCAGATAATTTTGAAACAAGTTGTTCTCTTTGCTTATTATACAGAAGCAATACTGAGTCTTTCCAAGAGTTTAAAACTGTACTGAAATTATCTCGCAGAATACTGTCTTCTATTTCAACTTCCATTGTTCCACATAATTGGATAATAGGTGTAGATAAAAATGTTTGGGAAAGTGCAGACGTGTATAAACTGTTAGCAAGTACTTCTAACTCTTCTGATTTAAACTGTGATTGTATAGCATATGTAGTTCCACCTGCTATTAAAGCACCCCCAACAATATTTGACCTGATACTATTATCCTTACCAGTAAACATTGTACCAACAATAACGGTTGCCATTCCTATTTTTTTTGCTTTATCCGCTTCTTTTTTCTCTTTTAAGACATCTTCTGTAGCTTTAACACATTTTTTTATAATAACAGCGTGTCGGTATGCTAGACAACCGGCAATAGCAATTTTATAATTAAGAATTTTATCAGTACTTCTTGTAGCACGATTTAAATATTCATCAATTT
This sequence comes from Daejeonella sp., assembly GCA_044341405.1. Classification (GTDB taxonomy): domain Bacteria; phylum Bacteroidota; class Bacteroidia; order Sphingobacteriales; family Sphingobacteriaceae; genus Daejeonella. Next base: position 10,412 of record JBIIRT010000039.1, read on the forward strand.
GCAATGAATTGAAATCTTGATCGTCAACAATAGCGATTTCAGAAAATGCTTTGCCTAACCAAGCTGAAGGAAATTGAGAATCAATTTCAATAGCAGCATCAAACATATTTTTAGCTCTTTGATAATCACCGGTAACTAGGGAAGAAATGGCCAAATCTATTTTAGATTGATATGTTGGATTAGGATTGTGGAAGTCAGTCTCGAGTTGCTTCGAATATTTTAAAAGTTCTTTCATTTATAATGTGCTTTTAACACCTAATTAGACTTTTCATTTTAGCCTAATTGAATAGGTTGTTATTTTAATTTAATTATATAAAATTGGTTAATTTTTGATAAAATCAAACTCTTTCTTCTTATAATTTTAAGGAGTATTAGAGTTAATCAAAGTTTAAAATCTCATTTTAATTCTATAACCTCTATTAAATCTAATATCTTCAAATTTGCATTATAATCTATTGAAATACTAAAAAAATTGCGTTACTTATGTGATATCACATAAAATAACGTAATTCCAAGCTTCGAAACTCAGGTTCTACCAGTTTAAACATCCTGAAAAATGAAAGAAAGTTTAAATGTAACTCGCACTAGTTTAAATTATAAATTTTTTGGAAATAGTAAAGATAACGTCATCCCAAAATCCACTGCAATGTTTACTGCAATGTTGAGGTCTAAACACAAAAATGGAAGGGAAAATATTTTATAACTATCTGTAAATCAACAATGTGGTCCCGGCGGGAATCGAACCCACATCTAAAGTTTAGGAAACTTCTATTCTATCCGTTGAACTACGGGACCAATTATTTATTCTTCTATTCTATCTCCGCCCAAAACTGACAACCGCCAACTGATAACTGACAACCACTATCTACCTCACCACACTGCCATTCTTCAGGCCTACAGAAGGAGCCACAAAACTAAGATTTCCATCTGAATTTTCAGCCATAAGAATCATTCCCTGCGATAATATTCCCTTGATCTCTCTAGGTTCCAGATTTAATAAGACTGAAACTTGTTTACCAATAATTTCTTCAGGCTCAAAATATTCTGCAATACCCGAAACAATGATCCGCTGATCCAATCCGGTATCAATCTTTAATTTCAGCAATTTCTTAGTTTTTGCAACTTTTTCAGCCTCCAGGATAGTCCCAATTCGGATATCCATAGCAGAAAATTGCTCAAAGCTAACATTAGGCTTTGCCTCTTCAGCCTTCATTGCAGCTTGTTCATTCACTATTTTACTATCCATTAATTTTTGAATTTGGGCGTCAATTTCAGAATCTTCAATCTTCTCGAATAACAATGTCGCTTCGTTAAGTTGGTGCCCAAGTGGAAGTAAATTCAAGGTTCCAGCTTTATCCCAATCTTGAACCTGCAAATTGAGCATTTTAAACAATTTTTGTGAGCTAAAGGGTAGAAAAGGCTGAGCAAGAATAGCAAGATTTGAAGCTATTTGTAATCCAATATTTAAAATAGTCTTAACCCGCTCCTCATCTGTTTTGATCAGCTTCCATGGCTCAGCATCGGCAAGATATTTATTGCCCAGCCGGGCAAGGTTCATGAATTCTGATAAAGCCTCTCTGAAACGATATTGTTCGATAGATGCCGCAATTTTTGAAGGATAGTCCTTTAACTCCTGCATCACTTTAAGATCAGTGTCCGAAAAATCAGAACCCATCACCACTTGTCCGTCAAAATACTTATGCGATAATACCAAAACCCGATTGACAAAGTTGCCAAAAATTGCAACCAGCTCATTATTATTTCTTGCCTGAAAATCTTTCCAGGTAAAGTCATTATCCTTTGTTTCTGGCGCCGTAGCAGTAAGAACATAACGCAATACATCCTGCTTATCCGGAAAATCCTGCAGATACTCATGCAGCCATACTGCCCAGTTTCTTGAAGTTGAGATTTTATCACCCTCTAGGTTCAAAAATTCATTCGCCGGAACATTGTCTGCAAGCTGGAACTGCCCATGAGCCATTAACATAGCTGGAAAAATGATACAGTGAAATACAATATTATCCTTGCCTATAAAATGAACCAGTTTTGTATCTTCTGCATACCAATATTTTTCCCAGTTATCTTTTGGTTTTAAGCTTTCATTCAAATAATAATCGGCTTTCTTTTGAGCAGTTAAGTCTGCATCGCAAAGATCCTTCGTGCCAGATATATACCCAATAGGCGCATCAAACCAAACATACAGTACTTTTCCATCGGCACCTTCAACTGGTACCTGAACGCCCCAATCAAGGTCACGTGTCATTGCACGGGGGTTTAAACCACCACTAAGCCATGATTTACACTGGCCATACACATTGGGCTTCCAATCCTTATGTAAATCAATATAGGCCTCTATTTGAGGCTGCATGGTATCCAAAGGAAGGAACCAGTTCTTGGTTTTTTTCATCACAGGTTTTGCACCTGAAAGCGTAGATCGTGGATTGATTAATTCCGTCGGACTTAATGAAGACCCACATTTTTCACACTGATCTCCATAAGCTTCTTCATTTCCACATTTAGGGCAAGTTCCAATAATATAACGGTCGGCTAAAAATTGCCCTGCATGTTCATCAAAATACTGCTCAGTTTCTTCCTCAACAAAAACACCTTTATCATAAAGAGTTTTAAAAAACCCAGACGCTGTATCATGATGGGTCTGTGAAGATGTTCTATGGTAAATGTTAAAGGCAATCCCAAAATCTTTAAACGAATCTCCAATGATCTTATGATACTTATCAACAATCTCTTGCGGACTAACGCCTTCGTTTCTGGCCTTAAGTGTAATGGGAACTCCGTGTTCATCAGAGCCACTTACAAAAATTACATCCTTTCCAGTTGACCTGAGAAATCTGACGTAGATATCCGCTGGAATATAAACACCTGCCAAATGTCCAATATGCACCGGACCATTAGTGTAAGGGAGTGCTGCAGTAACTGTGTATCTTTTGAATGAATCGTTTCCCAAAATCTTAGTATTCGCTTAAATTTTTCTTTTGCAAAGATAACGGCTAAAGTGCTAATTTGCTAATAGCTTAGCTGTTCAATTATTATCAAAGCAAATTGTAATTTTATATTTTAAACAGAATAAAATTTATCAAGTATAATGCCACGTAATATAGAACATTGGCTCATTAAATTAATTCAACAAATTGACGAATAAGCAGATTATATCTTATAAAACTCCACCCTATTTAATACCTGGTGATACCGTTGCAATAACCTGTCCGGCAAAAAAACTACCCCGAGACATTTTAGAGGCTGTTAAGCTATTGGAGTCATGGAAGCTAAACGTTATTCTGGGTGAAACCGTAAATGCATCCTGGCACCAGTTTGCAGGTAACGATGAATTAAGAGCTTCAGATATGCAGCGATTTCTGGATGATACTAATATCAAAGCAATTTTCGCAGCACGCGGCGGATATGGAACCATACGGATCATCGATCATCTGGATTTTTCAATCTTCAGAAATCACCCTAAATGGATCATTGGTTTTAGTGATATCACAGTACTGCATAGCCATATCCAGGCATTGTACAGAACTGAAAGTATCCACGGACAAATGCCGCTAACGATTCCGGATGGGTCAAGTGTTTCATTAGAAACTTTACGAAAAGCACTTTTTAATGAACCCCTTGAATATACTTACAAAAGTAAATTCAATAACAGATCAGGTGAATCAAATGGTATATTGATAGGTGGTAACTTAACGCTCATGGTGATGATGGCCGGTTCTGTTTCTGAACAAGACTATGCAGGTAAGATCCTCTTTCTGGAAGATGTTGGAGAATACCTCTATTCTTTAGATAGAATGATGTGGAATTTAAAAAGATCTGGTAAACTGACCAATCTCAAAGGACTCATCGTTGGTTCTTTCACAGAAATCAAAGACAATGATATTCCTTTCGGACAAACAGCAGAACAGATTATCATGGAGCACGTGAAAGAATTTGATTTTCCTGTTTGCTTTAATTTCCCGGCCGGACATATCGCAGATAACCACGCTCTGATCTTTGGGAGAAAAATTAATTTGAATGTTGAAGGACAACATGTTAGATTAACTTATTCTGAAATACAATCATAATCTTGGAAAACGAATCATAAATACAATTAACTATGGCTTTACTCGCATCACTTGGAAAATACCGGAATACCGGACTATTAATGATCAGAATTGGACTAGGCATTATGTTTATGCTACACGGATATCCAAAACTACTAGGCGGTCCGGAACAATGGGAGTTAATTGGTGGGGCAATAAAGTATTCGGGAATAGATTTTTTATTTATTTTATGGGGCCTGTTAGCGGCTTTAACAGAAACTTTTGGGGGATTTTTAATACTGATCGGATTAACTTTTAGACCAGTTTGCCTGCTACTTGCCTTCACTATGGCCATTGCAGCTAGTTCGCATCTTAATAATAATGAAGGTTTTATGAGCGCCTCACATGCTATTGAAATTGGTATTGTTTTCTTTGGCCTTGCTTTTATTGGTCCCGGGACTTATAGTGTGGATAAGAAGTAAAGGTTTTTAAAAATCGTACTATTAATTCCAACTTAGATTTTGAGCTAAATTTACCAGTTAATCTTGCGCAGTTGCCGCACTTAAAACAAAAAATAAAACGAACAAACTTTGTAGAAGTTTTTTCTACCCTTAAATAGATTTGATTTATTTCAATTGAGGAATAAATGAAATACAAGTAACCCGAAAATTACCGTAACAAATTTTTTATTACAAAGTATATTGGGAACTATAGGTATAATTTTGATATAATCAAGTGTAAATCAATAAATTAACTTTACTCGTTGAAAGATCCAAACTGCCTATTATAGGTTATTTTCAGTTATTAATCTGATATATAAACTTATTATCAGCTTAAAAATATATTGATTTAATTACCAACCATAAATACTGCATTACTGAACAGTAATTTACCGTTTTCCCAAAATCCTCTAAACAAAGGATTATCAGCTAAATAAACAACTGATCCATTCCCAATTTCCTGAACCCCAAAAATCAAACCATCAGTTAACTTTTTCTTAGCCTGTACTCCAACAAAACCAGAAACATAGTTCTCTTTTTTTACAACCCCTACATTCCAACCACCAGACAGGTATTTATAAACCTTATCATCAAGTTTTAAAGTATGGTAAAAGTTGGGAAATCCAAATCCTAATGGGTGAGTATTGTCTAATTCTACTTTATATATGGCCCCCGGAATACTGGAACTTACATTTTCCCTTTCTCGATGTTCATACAACCTGATATCTTCATAAAGATCCTTATCTCCTTTTTTGACCTCTTCTTTATTCTTAAGATCAAAACCTTTCTTACCTACCAGATCCGATACTGCATTTTTTATAGCTATGAGTTTGCCCCCCTCACGTATCCATTGCAACATTTTCTCATTCCCAATTTCATTATAATTGCCATCAGGGTAAATGAGAATATCAAACTCATTCCAGTTAATCATATTCAGGTTCTGAGGTCTGACAATAGTTACCGGATATCCAATCTCCTGCTCAAAAAAATGCCAAATCTCTCCAAGAGAAAGTGAATAAACAGATTCTCCACCTACTACCACAACTCTAGGTTTCTTTATGAAGCGTACTTTACTTGATCCAAGATCTGCGCCCTTATCTACAAATCCGGTTGGAATCGGAAATATACTAATTCCGGATTTTTTCGCGATATCATTAACCGTTTTCTCGAATCCACCGCTAACTGATTGGTTTCCGTTCCGAGTAATAATCAGCGAACCCGCATTAAAGCGTTTTCCAGAAGTTTCAAATGGTATTTCAGAATACCTGACTTTAATGCCGCTGTTCAATAATTCTGTCAGAAATTTTACATCAGAAATAGAATTCCAATTCGCAATGTAAGCCACCGGATTTGAAACAGTATTGGCAGAAATAGTATTCTCTGGAATAACTACGGTTTCAGATTTGATAGATTCTTTAGTGGCATATGCCTGTAGCCCATGAGCAAAAGGTAAAGACCATGCAGTAATGTCATAAGTTGTAGAATCTGATACAAAAGTAACTGGCTCAAGTAAAACTTTCAGGAGTACTGATTTAGGCTGATGAGCATTGAGCACCATATCCGTTTTTTCAATCCTGAACCCTTCATTTTTGCCACTGAAATAATTATATCCCTGAGCAGTTTTTGAAACGCCAAAACCAAACTCAATTCCATTTCTTTGAAGCAGCGTAGCAAGAGATTTAATCTTTTCTGTGTTATCGCCCTTAATGATATAGGAATTGTATTCTCCTGGAGGATTAGATTTACTTTGGGTAAAATAATTCCGGAATTCTGTAATTGCTTTTTCGGAATTTTGAGAAGCTGCCTCTAACGTTGAAAGACCCGAAGTATGATGATGATCAATACGATCCTTCAATGTTAAGGTATCACCTTCTGAATTAATCACGGCAAGCCCCGCTCTTCCTGAACCACCTTGTTCATAGGTCATTCCAATAGAACCATTATAAACCGGATAGGTATCGCCATAAGAAGGATACAACAAGTCGAAATTTTCTTTTGTAAAATACATCCATCCTTTTTGATCGAAATAGCGTGCATTATTCTTACCAATAATAGTTTGAAATTCGCGCTGCCATTTGCTGATGTCTTGATGATACGGTTCTGCAGCAGGGGCAAAATAATATGGATTATCTATTCCCTGTTCATGAAAATCAACGTGTACCTGCGGAAGCCATTTATTGTAAACTAACAGCCGCTGGCGTGATTCGAGCTGGCTTTGCCATACCCAATCGCGGTTCAAATCAAAATAATAATGATTAGATCTGCCTCCTGGCCATGGTTCCATGTGCTCACGGGCAAAAGGAAGTGCATCAGGAGTTGAATTTCTGATGGGATTATAAAAATTTACATAGCGCTCCCTTCCATCCGGGTTTAAACAGGGGTCAAGAATGACTAAAGTATTCTTCAACCATGCTTTTGTTTTTAAATTTTCGGGGTCAAGGAGATCAAAAACAGTTTGCAATGAAGCTTCTGTTGATACTGATTCATTTCCATGTACATTATAGCTGAACCATACCAAAATGGGCTGATCATTTAAAATTTCCAGCGGTTTTGAATCATTCAAGCCATCTTTTATTCCGCTTAAGCTTAAATTACTCCTCCTTATCTCATCAAGCCGTGAAATATTGGAATCCGAACCAACAAAAGCAAGAAACAGGGGACGGCCTTCATTTGTTTTGCCATACTCCTGTAATTTGATATTTCCGGAGCTTAATGCAAGGTATTTATAATACTCAACTACCTTATAATGCGGTGTAAATTGTTCCCCAAGTTTATAACCTAAAAATTCGGATGGGGATTTTATTTTATTTTGTGCAAAACCAAAAGCTTGTACTCCTGTTATTAGGAAGATTAGTAGTAGATATTTTTTCATCCGGAATGAGGTGTGAATTATTAATTAAACAAGCGAGCAAATTTAGACAGGCTTAAAATAGCTTTGATTAAACAACCTAAATAGAAGCATTTATTCCGGTATCAGTTTGCCATTCAGCCATAAACTATGTCTGAAAATATAGCCGAATGTACGATTCGAAGGTATAAATACCAAATTCTTCGCTTGAGAGCATCAAAAGTATTATAATTGTATCAAGCTATCCCAGATGACTACTGAACAATTATATAAGGTATACCGCAAGCATCCGGTAATTTGTACCGATACTAGAAAAATCAGTGAATCCTGCCTTTTCTTTGCATTAAAGGGCGATCAGTTCAATGGTAATGAGTTTGCCCAAAAGGCCATTGAAAGCGGCGCAGCTTATGCACTCGTAGATGAAGCAAAATATGCTGTAAATGAGCACTTTATACTCGTTTCAAATGTTTTGGAAACACTTCAGGATCTTGCCAGATTTCATAGAAAGATGCTTACTATACCAGTTATTGGGATTACAGGCAGCAATGGAAAAACCACCACCAAAGAGCTGATTAGGTCGGTTCTTTCACAAAAGTTCAGCACGTATGCTACCGAAGGTAATTTAAATAACCACATTGGTGTTCCTTTAAGTATTTTATCAATCACCGATGATTTTGAAATCGCAATCATCGAAATGGGTGCAAACCATCAAAAAGAAATCGGCTTTCTTTGTGAAATTGCTCAACCTACTCACGGACTAATTACAAATATCGGGAAAGCACATCTGGAGGGATTTGGTGGGATTGAAGGAGTTAGAAAAGGTAAGGGAGAAATCTATGAATTCATTTCGAAAACTGGAGCAGTAGTATTCCTCAATGCCGATAATGCTGTTTTAAAAGAAATGTGTAAGGAACGTGGAGTTCAAAATACTATAAGCTATGGCTCTGCAGTCGACAATTTCATAAGTGCAACACTCAAGACGTCTTCGCCATACCTAGTAATTGACTGGATGACTAAGAGCGAATCTTCAAGGGATCTTTCTTATACTGCAGAATCTAATTTACCAGGTATCTACAACTTTGATAATATAGTTTGTGCAATTTGTATTGGCAGCTATTTCCAACTTAGTCCCGGGCAAATCAATACAGGTATTAGTTCTTACCATCCGCTCAATAACCGGTCTCAGCTATTAAAAACTGAAAAAAATACAGTCATCTGCGATTTTTATAATGCTAATCCCAGCAGTATGCTGGTAGCTTTGGATAACCTGGAATCGATGAATGCGGCTTCCAAGGCAATGATTTTAGGTGATATGTTTGAATTAGGAAAAGAAGCCGGAAAAGAACATCAATTGATTTTGGATAAAGCAATGACAGCTAATTCAGCAAGAAAGATCTTTATTGGTGAAGAATTCTATAAACTGAAAGGAAGCAAATCTGCTGAATTTTTCAAAACAGTTCATGATGCAGAGCAAGCTTTAGCAGAAAATCCAATCCTGACTTCTACTGTTTTAGTAAAAGGTTCAAGAGGCATGAAACTCGAAACATTGTTAAAACTTTTATAAAAAAGCAATCAGGATTATTTCTCAGATTTTCTGATCAGGTTCCTGCGATATTGCTGAAGGATCAAGAGGGCCGGTGCACAAAGAAATGAAAAAACATAAAGTGGGTGTCCCGGTTCAAAGATTAAGATTGAAAAAAGACAGAAGGCAATCAGAAATATGGTGAAATAGTTGTAGTAAGGACTGGTCAGAAATTTTTTAAATGCAGTCATTTTACATTAATTTCTATCCTGATACCCGCATCAGTAACATGATCCAATGGGTTATCTCTCATGTTCTGTTCAAGTTCAATACTATACTTTCCCTTTAAGGGAAATTTAAAGTTTTCTTTGAATAAAATCTGATAACTATATAAATTTCCTGATCCGCTACCCAGCCATTCACCATCAGGTAGAGCCAGTTTAAATTCTTTCCTTTCGGTAGTCCTTTTACCATTTGGATCAGTTATATGAACAAGCAAAAAGATATTTGAATAGTTATAATCTGAGGTATGCCGAAGGTTAAGAAAGAGATTATATGGCTTTTCAACCTCTTCAATAGTAAATGGAATTTTGACTTTTTCTGAATAAGACCAATTGTACTTATCAAGTTCAATATTCGTGTCCACAATGGTACGATGATCATTGCAAGAAACCAGCATTACAGCAAAGAGCAAAGAAAAGAAGATCGATATTTTTGCCGCTTTCATTATTCTATTCCGTTGGTTTTCCACCGGCAGGATTATCTCCCGCAGGCCGTTCACGGTTATTGTTATTCCTGAAGTTTTTTCTTCGCTTATTATTTCTATTTGGACCAGCAGGTCTTTCAGCTTGCTGACCAGCAGGTCTTTGCTGCTGGTTGGGATTCTGAGGTTTTGGTGTCGTTTCCTGTACAGCTTGAGTACCTGAACCTGCATTTAGATCACCCTGACCTCTCAGTTTGTTCCGATTTTTATTACGATTATTTCTCTTGTTCTTGCCGCCTTTGTTGTCGAGACGGGTCAGACTATCTTGACCAACAACATTTTCATAATCAAAGGTCTTTTGAACAACAGGTTTGTCTTCTTCAGCGATCTCAATTTTCAGATATTCCGGTTTAATTCCCTCCTTATTTAGTTTCTGAATCTCTTTAACCCTTGAGATATCCAGAGGGATCCAATTATCATCATTCGGATAACTAAACCACATTAGTTTTTTGAAAATATCGGTTTTCTGATGCCTAACTGTACCGGTCATAGTCTCTAGCCGCTCTACATTATCTGGAATATCTCTAAGGGCGTCCATATAGGTATCCAGCTCATAATTTAAGCAACATTTCAGTTTACCACACTGCCCGGCAAGCTTAAGGGTATTCAATGAAAGATTCTGATATCTAGCTGCAGAAGTTGATACTGTTTTAAAATCTGTTAACCAGGTGGAACAACACAGCTCACGCCCACAAGATCCTATACCCCCGAGTCGGCTTGCTTCCTGACGCATACCAATCTGACGCATCTCAATACGGATTCGAAAGGTCTCTGCCATCTTTTTTATCAATTCCCTGAAATCAACCCTGCCTTCGGCGGTATAATAAAATGTGGCTTTGGTTCGGTCACCCTGATAATCTACATCACTCAGTTTCATTGCGAGTCCGAGTTCCTTAGCCAAAACCCTTGCCTTGTGCATGGTTTCAAATTCAAGATCCTTTGATATTTTCCACTTTTCTACATCTGCCGGACTAGCTTTGCGATAGATCTTTTTTACAACATCATCCGTGCGAACATGCCTCTTTTTTAACTGCATCCGAACCAGTTCTCCGGTTAGGGAAATATGACCGACATCAAATCCTCCGGTAGTGGTTTCAACTGCAACCAATTCTCCGGCTTCGAGATATAAATTTTCGGTATTTAGAAAAAACTCCTTTCTGGAGCCTTTGAACTTAACTTCAACAATATTAAACGCTTTAAAATTAGATGGCATATCCATATGCGACAACCAATCATAAACATCTAACTTACTGCAACCATTGGTAAGGCACGATCCATTACTCTTGCATCCTGCAGGAGCACATCCGCCCGTTGAACAACTACCACATCCCATATCTAATTCAGTATATATTGAGTCCCCGCAGGGAGCGTATTAAACTTTAAAATTTTAACGAACTGTAAAGATACATCTAAAAATAAAATTTTCGGGTTTGCATTGCGCTCAATATGATAATGAGCCTTCTCTAGCTCATTGATCAGGGCTTCGCAGGTAGCAAAATCGAGGTGATTACTAAAATTTTTCACGAAATCAAGTTCCATCGAAGGTAGATGCACCAATGATTCTGCACCTGATACCATCATAATACATTCCCGGATTAACTGAACTCCGTACCTTAACATATTTTTCTGGTTTTCCCTGCCCAATTTAGAGAGCATATCTACAAAATCTATAATCTGGATTCCTTTGTCTGCGAAGGTCATACGCATCCAGCTTGAAAAATTTCTGAAATCATCATGATCATCTTCTTTCAAATGATTCAGAGCGGCTTGCAAATTTCCATTGCTTAGATAAGCAATACGAGAAGCCTGTGTTTCAGAAATATCTTTAGTATCAATTAAGTATCTTGAAATATCGTCATTTTTCAATGCCGGGATTTTAACCAGCTGAGTTCTTGAAATAATGGTGTTTAAGATCTGGTCCTGATTTTGCGCCACCAAAATAATCAATGTTTTATTTGCAGGTTCTTCCAATGTTTTCAAAAGGCGGTTTCCCTCATTTTTCAGGTATTCAGGAAGCCATATTATCATCGTTTTGTACTCCGATTCAAATGCTTTTAATGAAAGCCTGTTCAGAATATTGAGACACTCGGCTTTGTTTATATTGGGTTGTTTATTCTGTGCATCCAATCTCATTCGCCATTCGTCAAGATTAAAATAAGGATTGCTCAAAACCAGATCACGCCACTCGCCGAGGTCGGCCATTGAATCTTCCTTTTCACCACCTCTGAAAAATGGATAAGAAAAATGCAGATCAGGATGTATCAGCTTGTTATATTTTCTACAGGAGGCACAGTTGCCACAACTGTCTTTTTCAGTTTTTTCAGTACATGAAATGAATTGAGCATAGGCCAGTGCAAGTGCGAAACTCCCTGAACCTTCGGGGCCAAGAAATAATTGTGCATGACTAACCCTGTTCTCAAAAACTGATTGAATCAATTGTTCCTTTATTGTATCCTGACCAATAACTTCCTGAAACAGCATGGTGCAAAATAAGAAAATTTAAGTTTTAGAATAAATGTATTTCAGAAAGCCAGACATTAAAATTATTAGAAACTGGTATAGGATTTAATTTATATAGCCCTAAGCTGGTTCAAAATATCTAATTTTGTATTCAACTAATTATAAACACTCGTTGAATTCTAAAAAAAATCAGGCATTAAGGCTTTCAAAAGAAGCCATGCAAGACTTTGGCTACAAGGTTGTTGATGCCGTAATCGAACATTTTGAAAAACAGGATGAAAGGCTTCCTGTAACAAATGCAAGCCGTGAAGAAATGGACAAGCTTTTCTCTGAAGATGCTCCTGAAAATCCAATGCCTGCAACAGAAGTGTTAAACTTTGTACTTGAGAATGTCATGACTCAAAGCAATGTAAGTACTCACCGAAAAACATATGCTTTTGTTCCTGGTCCGAGTAATTATATCAGTGTAATGTCTGATACACTGGCAACAGGTTTTAACATATTCGCAGGGGGATGGGTCGGTTCGGCAGGAGCAGCGGGTCTTGAGATAAGTACACTGAACTGGATGCTGAAACTCTTTAATTTCCCGGTAAAAAAAGGAGGAGGAATCTTTACAAGCGGAGGCTCAATGGCAAATCTAACCGCCCTGGCAACTGCAAGAAAAGTAAAATGTGGCGAGGATTTTTCTAAAGCTATTATCTATTTATCTGATCAGGCGCATTCATCCAATATTAAAGCGATCAATATCCTAGGTTTTAAAAAGGAACAGGTCCGGATAATCCCAACTAATCTAGAGTTTAAGTTTTCAATAAATAAACTGAAAAATGCAATAGCAAAGGATAAAATTGAAGGCTTAAAACCCTTTTGCCTAATAGCATCTTCAGGCACAACCAATACAGGAACGATAGACCCTCTGGAAGAACTCGCAGTTATCGCTAAAAAGGAAAATATCTGGTTCCATATAGACGGGGCCTTTGGTGGTGCAGTTATATTATCAAAAAAGGGCAAAAAAATTCTTAAGGGCATTGATAAAGCCGACTCCCTAACGATAGATCCTCACAAATGGCTTTTCCAGCCCTATGAAATCGGTTGCCTGCTGGTTCGAGATCATACCTGTTTAAGTGGCACTTTTACCGAAAAACCTGAATATCTTAGGGATATTGAGGGAAATGAATCAGAGATCAATTTTTATGACCATGGTATAGAGTTAACCAGGCACTTTAGGGCATTGAAGTTCTATATGTCAATCAAAACCTTCGGACTCAAGGCTT
>JBIIRT010000135.1:0-6675 GCA_044341405.1 Daejeonella sp.
CATTGAATGATTTCTACTTCTTGCTGAGTCAACGGAGTTTTTCCATCGGTAGGCATAAATTCGTCGTGTTCAGGATCAAGTGTGATACGTTTATACAATTCACTTTCAGATAAAGAACCGGCGACAATGGCAGGTCCATTTTTACCTCCTTTTAATAGATCATTTAAAGTTTTCATTGAAAGCTCACCCTTCATTTTGCCATCTTTATGGCATTGTGAACAGCGCTGGATTAATAATGGATGAACAACATCTTCGAAAATCATCGCCTGTTCAACACTTGCGGGTTTGATTCTTTCTTGCTGGGCAAGTACCTCCAGCGACAAATATTCGGTACCGTGAGTCAATGTTCCACCCTGGTGCCCGGTATAGCTCATCAGGCCTACACTTAAAAGACAGAGAACTGTAAAAAATGATCGCTTAATTACCAGTAATTTTTTAAATGTTCCATCGCTGATCAGATATAATAAACCTGAGAACAGAGCCAATATAATACCAGAATTTTTATGGTTATTTAATGCGGTCGTTTCATAATCACCACTTAATGATAATAGATAACCTAAAATACAAGCGAATACAGCCGAAATAAACCCAAGCAATAGTATAAATGATACTGAGCTCTTTAGATGTGCATGTTTATCTTTATAGGAGATTATTTCAAATATACTGGCAAGTAAAAGAAAGCCAATTGGTAAATGAACAACAAGTGGATGTAGTCTGCCTGAAAATAAAGCTATATCTAATAGCATAGATTATACCCTAGTTAACTTTATTGGTGATGAATTATTAGCATTCCACTGGCATACATAAATATTTTTATCCTCATCAATACAAACATCATGACAGTGCTGAAACATCTGCCCAGGTGCCTGCATAGTAGTCTGCAATACATTATTCTTATAGACTGGCGCATTACCTCCTGGATTGGAAATAACCTTGTTTGATGCATCTAAAATAGTTACAAAACCACTATTGCCTCCAATCATTTTTCCAGCTGCGTCATTAGACCAACAAACGCCGGCGTACACATTTTCGCCATCCATTACCGGACGGCAAACATGCATTCCTGGTAAATCAATTCGACGAATAAATTTTCCATCTAGTGTAAATACCTTGAAACAATTTTCCTCCCTGGATGTACAAATTAACGTTGGTAAATTTTTGTTTCGATAATCTATAGCCACACCATGCGCACAACGAAGATTCCAATCAGGATTTGTATTTTTCCGTCCGCCAAAATGCCTGATATATTGCCCCTTACTATTATATTGAATAATATAGTCTGATCCGTATCCATCTGCTACATAAATATCCCCATTAGGGCCAATTGCCGTTTCTGTTGGCATAAATTTTTCATCATCTTTATAAACACCAATTGTTTTGGGGTGTCCGATAGAAAATATTATCCTTCCGTTTAAATCAGTTTTAATTACCTGTCCTGCTTGAGCATTCCATACCCCTGATTTATTTTGATACCATCCACAATCTACAATCATTAGAAAATCCTCTCCACCTTCTTTGCTGATTGATAAACCATGTCCTCCTGGCCAGGCAGTTCCCCAATTATCCAACAGCTTACCGGATTTATCAAATATTAAAATGTTGTTATGGGTGTGATCTCCCAGCATAATTAGTCTGCCTTTACTATCCTGAACCATCTCGTGACAATTAAAAAGCGGATTACTAGTGACACTTATTTTGGCCCAAGCTTTATCAACCTTGTATTTATATTCACCATGGCCTATTATTTCATCAGCAGCATTAGTGTAATCTAATGAATGAGATAACGCTACACTTGAACCAGCCATGCTAACAACAGTTGCCATGCCTGTATTTTTAAGAAAATTTCTTCTGGAAATCATATCTATATGTCTCTATTTAATTAAAATATTATGAGTGTGAATAAAATAGCCACTTCTAGCTTAAAATATCTTTAACCACCTTGCCTTCAACATCAGTGAGACGAAAACGTCTTCCTTGAAATTTATAAGTCAACTTTTCATGATCTATTCCCATAATATGCATCAGAGTGGCATGAAAATCATGAACATGAACAGGATTTTTTACAATATTATAACTGAAATCATCGGTTTCACCATAACTGAATCCATGTTTTACTCCGGCGCCTGCCATCCACATACTGAAGCAGCGTGGATGATGATCACGACCATACTTGTCTGGCGATAATTTACCTTGAGAATAAACAGTCCGCCCAAACTCACCTCCCCAAATAACGAGTGTATCCTCAAGCAGCCCCCTTCTTTTGAGATCTTTTATAAAAGCTGCTGTTGGCTGATCGGTATCCTTACATTGCTTGAGCATATTTGCCGGAAGGTTGCCATGATGATCCCAGCCCTGATGATATAACTGAACAAATTTTACATCTTTTTCCAATAATTTTCTGGCCAAAATACAATTTGCTGCATAGCTGCCAGGATCACGACTATCAGGGCCATAAAGATCAAATACCTCATCTGATTCATCAGCTGTAGACATCACATCAGGAATGGAAGTCTGCATACGATAAGCCATCTCATACTGAGCAATACGCGCGTCTACTTCAGGGTCACCATAAGCATCATTTTGAAGCTGATTTAATTTACTCAGGTATTCAAGCATTTCTTTTCTGTCCTTTCCTTCATAACCTTCAGGATTATCAAGAAACAAAACGGGATCTTTCCCTGCCCTGAACTGCACTCCCTGATGTTCGGACGGTAAAAACCCATTCCCCCACAATCTGGCATAAAGAGGCTGATCTTTTGCAGCATTTTTTGAAACAAGTACAATAAACGTAGGCAGGTTGGAGTTATCTGAACCTAAACCATAACTAAGCCATGATCCAATAGAAGCTCTTCCTGGTAATTGATTTCCAGTTTGGAAAAAAGTTAATGCAGGATCATGATTTATAGCTTCAGAATGAATTGATTTTATGATACATAAATCATCCACTACCTGAGCAGTATATGGCAATACCTCACTTACCCATGTTCTGGAATTTCCATGTTGATTAAATTTAAAGATGGAAGGAACAACAGGTAAAGTACTTTGACTGCCACTCATACCAGTCAATCGTTGACCCTGACGAATGGAATCAGGAAGTTCTTGACCGAATAAATCAACAAGCTTAGGTTTGTAATCAAACGTTTCAAACTGTGAAGGTCCGCCACTCATAAATAAATAAACCACTCTTTTTGCTTTTGGAGCGAAATGCGGTAAGGCTTTCAGTATTTCTTGCTCTAAGGATGCCGATGAACTTTCATTTGCGAGTGTATTAGTTAATTCTCCTAACACAGATTTTCCTGCCAATGAGCTTAGTGCCAAAGCACCCAATCCTAAAGATGTTTTAGTTAAGAAATTTCTTCTGTCCCAACCTTTATTTAGACGATCAAATTCAGGTGTATTTAATTTAAAAGGTTCCTTATGGTGGTGATCGCTCATATTATCTTTTCGTTAAAGTTGCATCTGAATTAAGTATGACACTTGCTAATACTGAATTTGCAGCTACCAAGGCAGGTTCAAGATCTTTATTTACTTTAAATTGACCTGCCGACAGCCAACCTTTAGTTCTTTTTATATCTGCTCTGAATTTTTTTAATTCCTCATTCCTGAGTGATTTCAATAATTTGACTTCTGATACGGACGGCTGAATGCCCGTTAGTTTGCGGTAGACACTGATTATACCTTTAGTATCGTCTTTATTAATGGCCATTTCTTGCCCAAGTACTTTAGAAGCTTCAACAAAAGTTGGATCATTTAACAAAACAAGGGCTTGTAAAGGGGTATTTGTACTTTGTCTGCGAACCACACAATAACTTCTTTCTGTTGCATCAAAGGTATTTAACGTTGGATTCGGGACAGTACGCTTTGCCAATACATATAAGCTACGCCTGTAAACAACATCCCCAGTATCTGCAGTATAACTTGTGTTATTAATTTCCCACAAACCATCAGGTTGATAAGGCTTAATACTTTTACCACCAATTTTATTATTAAGCAGGCCACTAGCTTTTAATGCATTATCACGGATCATTTCAGCCTCCATGCGCTTTGATGGTCCATGAGAAAGAAACCTGTTCTCCGGATCTTTTAATTTAATATCTGAACTCGCTTTCGAGTCCTGCCTGTAGCTCGCCGACATAACAATAAGCTTACAAAGTTTCTTTGTATCCCAACCTGACTCTTTAAAGCTAAAGGCTAACCAATCCAGTAATTCAGGATGGCTTGGCAGTTCGCCCTGATTTCCAAAATCTTCTGAAGTTTTAACTAGACCTGTTCCGAAGAAATTTTGCCAGAATCTGTTAACGGCTACCCTCGCGGTAAGTGGGTGTTTATCATCTGTTAACCAGAGTGCTAAACCATATCTGTTTTTAGGTAAATTTTCAGGAAAAGGAAGAATAGAATTTGGTGTATTTGGGAATACTTCCTCACCGGGACTGTCATAGTTCCCTCTGTTTAAAATAAATGTCTTTTTGGGCTCGGGTGAATCCTGCATGACCATTAATTCCCTGATTTTGTTGACCGAATCTGCAAGTTCAGTCCGAATTCTTTGTAATTTTTTCGACTCCAAATCTACTGTAGGATCAAGAACAGAGGTATAGTATTTGTTCAGTAAACTTAAATCAATTGATGATAATTGCGTCGGTTCTTTTTGAACCACAGTTTTCCAGGAAGCTCTGTTACCAATAATTTTTACCTCATAATCAGTCAATTCTCTATTGTAAACCAAAATATCATCAACTTGACCTCCTTTAAATCCTAATCCGCGATCCCAGGCACCAATTTGTAAACCGGGCTGCACTTTAGAATTCATCAGAATATCCTTCGTAAGCTGATCCATAGTAGTAATAAGCTTCTGTTCAGATCCATTTACAAAAAGCTTTAACCCATTGGCTCTGGAAGATCCATCATAAGTCATAGTAAGTTGCACCCACTGATTGCGGATAACAGGCGTTGAACTTATTCTGGATATCGCATTGGAAGGAGCAGCATGAGACATATTAACAGTCAATCGATCATCTTTCAAATACAAATGATAACCTCTGAAATTATATAATCGTTCAGCAACGCATTTATGAAAAATTACACCCTCTTTAAAGTCTTTTGGGATGAATACACTGATGTTTACGCTGAATGGGTCTGATTTTCTAAATACTCCAATTTGATTTAAGTCATACCATTGATCACCATTTAAAACCAAAGCTTTACCATTATCCCTGTTTGAAAATACAGGTTTATCAATTGAAGAACTCTTTAAAATATTAACATTACTTTTAGGATAGATACTTTTAAGTGAAGCATTTGAAAAATTATAATGAGCCTGAAGTCCGGCTTTAGGAATTACTTCATTCTCTAATATTTTATAATTTTTAGTCCTTATCCAATTTTGAAATGCAATTCGTGAATCGGTTTTGGTCTTGTTTAATTTATTCTCTTGAGAGGAAATATTTTTATTTAGGTAATTCAGGATTTTTTCTTGTTGGTTTGTTGGAAGTAAAATAGTTGGTGAAGGCATAGCGTCGTCCCATGAAATCTGTCCTGCTTCTTTAACTTTATTAAAAAAACCATACAACTCGTAATAGTTCTTTTGGGATATCGGATCATACTTATGGTCGTGACATCGTGCACAACCTAATGGAATGCCCATCATAGCCACTCCGGCAGTATTCACTCTATCTATTACATATTCGGTTTGGAATTCTTCTTCAATAATTCCACCTTCCATATTTTGTTGATGTATTCTGTTAAAAGCGGTGGCAATTATCATATCCTTGTTGGCTTTAGGCATTAAATCACCAGCTAGCTGCCATTGGATAAACTTATTATAAGGCAGATTCTGATTAAAAGATTTAATTACCCAATCTCGATACGGGGACATGTCAATTAACCTGTCTACAGTATAACCATGTGAATCAGAAAAACGAGCCAGATCAAGCCAATTTAATGCCATTTTTTCACCATAGTGTGGTGATTTAATCAATCGGTCAACCTGTTTTTCATAAGAATCAGGCGAGTTATCTTTTAAAAAAGCATTGATTTCATCAAGGCTTGGAGGAAGCCCGGTTAGATCAAGTGATAGTCTTCTTAACAAAAGTTCTTTTTTCGCCTGAACAGAAGGTTTTAATTTTTCTAATTCTAATTTTTGAACAATAAAATTATCTATCGGATTAACAATCCATTTTTCATCTTTCACCTCCGGAACCTTAGGTTTTTTCGGGCTAACGAACGCCCAATGAGGTTTATATTCTGCACCTTCCTTGATCCATTTTATTAGAATTGCTTTTTCTTTTGCTGAAAGACTTAGATTAGACTTTTTGCTAGGCATTTTATAATCAGGGTCATCGGATAAGATTCTGTGAAAAACCTCACTTCCATTCAAATCACCTGGATCAATTGCAACTTTACCCGGACTTTCAGGCAAATCATCAAAAGCAAATGAAGCAACATCTAGCCGTAAACCTGCTTTCTGTTTAGCCTGATCAGGGCCATGACAAGAAAAGCATTTATCAGACAGAATCGGCTTTACGTGAATATTATAATCAAGTTCATCCGGAAGGCTTGAATAGGCCAAATCAACATCTTTTGGTAGCTCTGGTGTACAAGATACCATAAAGAGAATAACAAATTGAATGGCAATAAATACTAATAGTCTATTCAAATAATTCATTATATAAATCTATT
>JBIIRT010000040.1:0-23440 GCA_044341405.1 Daejeonella sp.
TACATGATGGGATAGGTATTTTTAAATCAGAAACTAAGGAAAGTTATCTGAAAGTTAGTCTGCAACCCGGCGGATTTACATTAAATTATGAAGAAGAAGCAATTAATCTTAACAAACTAGACAAAGGCTGCCTCATCTTCAATACTGAAAAAGAAGATGGATACAAAGTGATGCTTATTGATCAGACTAACAGAACTGATACAGCTTATTGGAAAGATGACTTTTTAAAACTAAAGATCAGAAATGATAATTTTAACAAGACTAATACCACATTAGGAATATATAAGAACTTCATTACCAACGAAATTGATAATGAGTTTGATATCTCAAAAGCCGATAAGATTGACTTATTGAACCGTTCTATTAAATATTTCAAGGAGAAAGATAGTTTCGATCTGAATGAATTCTCAGAGGAAGTGATCGAAAATCCCAAAGCAATTGAATCCTTCAAAAAATTTAGTAGGGAATTCAATGAGGAATTTGATTCAGGCATTGATCAACCCTTTACGATTTCCGGAGCTGCCGTTAAGAAACAATCGAGGGTATTTAAGAGCGTTTTAAAACTCGATAAGAACTTTCATATTTATATTCATGGAAACAAAGAATTGATTGAAAAGGGCTTTGATGATAGCAAATCGATGAATTTCTACAAGGTTTATTTTAAAGAAGAACAATAAGATCAGCTTCTGGGGTGAAATTGAATGATTGTATCCCTCAAATAATCACGGTCTAAATGAGTGTATATCTCAGTTGTGGTAATACTTTCATGCCCAAGCATTTCCTGAACGGCTCTAAGATCTGCTCCGCCTTCAATCAAATGGGTGGCAAAGGAGTGTCTGAAAGTATGCGGACTTATACTTTTATTGATTCCCGCCCTTTTTGCCAGATTTTTGATAATTAGAAACACCATAACTCTTGAAATGGGACTTCCACGCATATTTAAAAACACAAAATCTTCTTTTCCGGGCTTAAAAGCAATATGAACCCTAATTTCTTCAATAAATATTCTGAGAAATTTTATTGCTTCGGATCCAATCGGAACTAAACGCTCTTTATCTCCCTTACCAAGGATCTTAATAAAATCAATTTCCAAAAACAAATTCGAAATTTTCAGGTTGGTAAGTTCAGATACCCTTAATCCACAGCCATATAAAAGTTCCAGCATCGCTTTATTACGCATTCCTTCAGCCTTTGAAAGATCAATAGCCTCTATCAACTTATTAATTTCTATTATGCTAAGCGTATCAGGCAATTTCCTGCTCGTTTTAGGACTTTCAATTAATGCAGAAGGATCAACCTTAATCTGATTATCCAAAAGCAAAAATTTAAAAAAAGCTTTTAATCCTGATAAAACTCTTGCTTGAGTAGGAGGAAGCATACCAAGTTCATTTATCCAAATCAGGAATTCTTTTAAATCATTAGCAGAAACATCAGATAAGACTTTCTTTGAAGATCTGCTATTGAAAAACTGAATCAGCACATCTACATCATGCAAATATGCCTCAATAGTATTTCCAGATAGAGAGCGTTCTAATCTTAAATATGTTTTAAAGCCAATAAGTTCTGATTGCCAATCCAATTTATTTTTTAAGTTTGATAGTGAAACGCCATTTGGTATTCATAATTTTGAAATTACAAATCACAATTTTTTATGAAAATACAGATAATTAACGGACCAAATTTAAATTTACTAGGCGTACGTGAGAAATCTATTTACGGCGATAATAGCTTTGATTCTTATTTTGAGGAGTTAAAATCTAAGTATAGTTCTATTCAGATCGAATATTTTCAAAGTAATGTGGAAGGCGAAATTATCAATAAATTACATGAAGTTGGATTCAGTTTTGATGGTATTATATTGAATGGTGGAGGCTATACTCACACTTCAGTAGCTATTTCTGATGCCATTGCAGCTATTAAAACCCCAGTTGTTGAGGTTCACATTTCTAATATTTATTCCCGCGAAGAATACCGGCACATATCACTAACAGGAAAAAATTGCAAAGGTGTTTTAACAGGATTCGGTTTACCGGGCTATAAAATGGCTTTAGATAGTTTTCTTTAAACTATCGAATGTTTTTTTCTTTCTAATAAAATATTCCAAGACAATACTTCCTCTATACAATCCAGCTGCATTAAATTTCGAATTATTTATTTTGCAGGCCTTTTTGATATTTTTAAAAAGATGAGCGAAAAAATAAAAATGTGCCTTCGATATTGCCATGGCATTTCTGGGTTTACCATCAAATAGATATTTAATTAAGGAGAGCAAATCAAGGAAGAAACGAATAGAAATAATCAGAAATGCCTTTCCGAAGGATAAATTTTTTTGAAGTAAAACAAGGTTATTTCTGAAATTTAAATACGTTTTAAAGGGACTTTCTGCGTTTAATGTACCACCTCCAACATGAAATACTGTTGATTTCGGACAAATTACAATCTTATAACCCAGGTTCTTTAGTCGCCAGCAAAGATCAATTTCTTCCATGTGTGCAAAGAAATCGGGATCAAAACCGCCAGACTCTATCCAATAATTACGTTTTATAAAAAAAGCAGCACCCGAAGCCCAAAAGATTTCAGACGGATCATCATACTGTTTTAAGTCTTCTTCAACTGTATCAAATATTCTACCTCTGCAAAAAGGATAGCCCAAGACATCTAAGTAACCGCCAGCAGCACCAGCATATTCAAAATAATTCCTTTTAGAGTGGGATAGAATCTTTGGTTGTGCAACGGCAATGTTTAGATCAGATTCCATCAGATCAATGACCGGTTCTATCCAGTTGGATGAAACTTCAACATCCGAGTTAAGTAAAATAAAATAGTCAAATTCAAGTAGACCAATTACTTTGTTATAACCCTCAGCAAAACCATAATTCTGATCATTTTGAATTATTGTGACACTGGGATAATTGGATTGAAGGAATTCAATAGATTGATCTGTTGAAGCATTATCAGCGACAATTATTTCAAGTCCTGGATAGGTACTGGCAATTACAGACGGAAGAAAACTCTCAAGAAAGTTCCGTCCATTCCAGTTAAGAATTACAACAGCAACATTAGGGCTTTTAGTCATTTTTTAAATTACTTGAACTAAATTTCCACCGTTTGTGTGACCATAACCAAAATTCCGGATGAAGACGGATATTTTTCTCAAGCTCTTTAATATGAGCCTCAGTAATTTCATAGTCTTTGGTATGCTCTGGATTTTCAATCAATGATTTAACTACGCACTCATAATAACCTCTTTTTATTCTATTTATACTAAAATACACAATTGGATTATTAAGCTTTAAAGCAATTTTTTCGACACCTAAAAACACAGCAGTCTGCTGGTTCAAAAAAGTGGTAAAGTATTGAGATTCTTCGCGAACTGGTGTTTGATCACCAACAAGAACTAACACAATAGGCTCATTTTTGTATTCAATTACTTTCCTGAGTGTAAGTTTCATTGGAACCATTATAGAGCCAAAACGGGATCTCATTGAATTCATCAATCCTTCAAAGCGCTTGTCTGACAAAGGCTTATAAACAACAAGTACTTTTTCATTTATTTTAAGTCCTGTAGCTACCGGACCCCATTCCCAATTACCATAATGTCCTGAAACAGCAATCACCGACTTGCCATTTTGAAGGTGCTTATTTAGAATCTCAATATTTTTAAAAACAAACCTTTTTTTGATCTCCTCAGCACTAATTGTTAATGTTTTAATTGACTCAAGCATTAAATCTGCAAGATATCTGTAAAATCGTTTCTCTATCAGTTCAATATCAGATTTAGATTTTTCAGGAAATGAATTTTGGAGATTATTAAAAACTACTTTTCTTCTGTATTTAAAAACATAATATAAAAATCCATACAGAATATCTGAAAGGATATATAGTATAGGAAATGGCAGGAGAGATAGTAGATATAATAAAAAGGCTGTAAATCGGTAAGTAATTAGATTCATTAAGAATAAGATAAGCTATTTAGAATCAAATATTCATGACCTGTTAATAATTACATCATTGCAGCAAACCGTTTAATTGCTAATATTGGAAAACGTTTTACAAACTTAACTTAAACAATGGAAAAAGGTGCTGTTTTCCCTTTATTTTATCTTCCTTCTATTGAGTATTTCAGTAAAATACTAAAGTATAAAGATACATTGCTAATTGAAAATTCTGAAAATTTCCGGAAACAAAGCTATCGTAATAGAGCAACTATTCATTCACCAAATGGTTCCTTAGATCTAATTATTCCTGTTGTTAAGGGTTCTAAAAATCATACTATTGTCAGGGATGTAAAAATATGTTACGACTTTAATTGGCAAAGACTTCATTGGAAGAGTTTGGAAACATCATACAGAAGCTCAGCTTATTTCGAGTATTACGAAGATGAACTGATTGGCTTTTATGAAAGAAAATGGGAATTTCTTTTCGATTACAATGAGGAATTATGGCATCTATTAAACCGGTTTCTGAAAATAAATATTGACTATAGTTATACTGATATTTATGAATTAACTTATTCTAAATTGGATGATTATCGGGAAAGTATACATCCAAAAAATGATTCTGATATCAGTTTAAAATCATATTTCCAGGTTTTTCAAGAAAGAAATGGATTTTTACCGAATTTAAGTATTATTGACCTTGTATTTAATCAGGGACCACAAAGCATTAAGTATCTTTAGATATGTCCAGGATTCGGAAAAATAGTTTTTAACCAAAAAACTACCTAATTAAATTCACTTATCCTCTTAATATAAAATCTAGTCATTTCTCATCTCAATTTCCTACTTTTATACAATGCAGTCTTTTGAATTAGATAAAACAGATCTTGTAAAGATAAAAAGGGCTCTTGAGAAAGATGACTTGGTCTTAAAAGAGCTTATTTCTGAATACCATACTTCAGAGATAGCTATACTTTTTGAAAGCTTATCACAAGAATCTAGGGAACGCATAATTAGTATTTTACCTGCAGAACTTGCTTCTGAAGTAATTTCCGAAATGGATGCAGAGTTTCATCCAGAAAAATTGCTTGAAAATCTAGATCCTGACCGCCGTTCAGAAATTGTAGAAGAACTTGATTATGATGATGCTACAGATATTATCAGTCAGTTGCCTGAGGAGCAGCAGCAAGAAATACTTTTAGGCCTAGATGAGGAAGATGCTTCAAATATCCGAACACTTTTAAAATACGAAGAAGATACTGCTGGGGGTCTGATGAACACCCAGGTTATTAAAATTAATGAAAGTCTTCAAAAAAAGGATGCACTTGAGGAGATAATCCGCCAGTCGGAGGAAATGGAAGAGTTTTACACTATCAATGTCATTGATAATGACAATATCTTAAAGGGAATTGTTTCATTAAAGGATATAATAAAAGCTAGAAACAATGTTAATATAAGTCAATTGATAATTTCTGATTTTGTATTTGTTAAAGCCGATACAGATCAGGAAGAAGTGGCAAAGTTAATTTCTCAATATAACCTGACCAGTATTCCCGTTGTGGATGATCAAATGCATCTTCTTGGCCGAATTACCTTTGATGATGTGATAGATGTTATGGAGGAAGAAAACACTGAAGATATCTTAAAAATATCAGGTGTATCCGAAGATGAAGAACTTGCGGGTAACTGGAAAGAGGCCGTTAAAAGTCGCTTACCATGGCTTGTTCTGAATCTGGGAACAGCATTCTTAGCTGCATCAATAATTCGATATTATGACAGCACTATTGCTAGCTTAGGTCTTTTAGCGGGTTATATGATCATTATTGCAGGTATGGGTGGCAATGCTGCAACACAATCACTGGCCGTAACTGTAAGACGTATTTCATTAAATGACCTTACAGACAATCAGGCATACAGAACTGTTTTGAAGGAATTTACAGTTGGATTAATCAACGGCGCAGTGATTGGCTCTATAGTTTTTATTTTTGCATTACTCTACGACCACAATACCATGCTAGGACTTGTAATATTTATTGCAATGACTGGAAACCTAATTATTGCAGGAATTTCAGGTTCAGCAATACCATTAATTCTCAAAAGAGTAGGGATTGACCCTGCAGTAGCATCATCTATAATCATCACAACATTTACTGATGTTTTTGGTTTCTTATTACTTTTAGGTTTGGCCAGTAATTTGATTCTTTGATTTATATCATTTACATTTTTTGGCTGATGATTTTATTTTAGATTTGTTGTTAAGAAAAAAATGCTCCTAAATATGACTGAGATAAGAAATAACTGGACTAAAGAAGAAATATCAGAAATCTATAACAGTCCGCTACTCGATTTAATCTATCGTGCAGCAACTGTACACAGAGAAAATAAAGATTATTCTGAGGTACAGATTAGTAGTCTTCTCTCTATAAAAACAGGTGGATGTCCTGAAGATTGCGCCTATTGTCCGCAAGCTGCCAGATATCAGACAGATCTTGAAGTTCAGGCTCTTATGTCTGTTGAGCAAGTAATAGAAGCAGCAAAACAAGCTAAAGATTCCGGAGCTTCCCGTTTATGTATGGGTGCAGCTTGGAGGGAAGTAAGGGATAATCGGGATTTTGATCGTGTAATTGAAATGGTTAGTTCCGTAAACGCCCTTGATATGGAAGTTTGTTGTACTCTTGGAATGATCACTGAAGCACAGGCGCAGCGTTTAGCTGATGCCGGATTATATGCTTATAATCATAACCTGGATACTTCTGAAGAAGATTATAAGCGCATTATCACTACAAGAAACTATGATGATCGCTTAAAAACTATTGATAATGTTAGAAAAGCCAAACTAACTGTCTGTAGTGGTGGAATTATTGGTTTAGGTGAAACAGTCAATGATCGTATTGCTATGCTAAAAACATTATCAAATATGTCTAGGCACCCTGAGTCAGTGCCGGTTAATGCACTTGTACCTGTGAAGGGGACACCATTAGCTGAACAACCCAGAGTTTCAGTTTGGGAAATGGTTCGAATGATTGCTACAGCACGTATTATTATGCCTAAAACCGTGGTAAGACTATCAGCAGGAAGAACAGAAATGAGCTTAACTGATCAGGCTCTTTGTTTTATGGCAGGAGCAAACTCAATATTTGCAGGGGATAAATTATTAACTACACCTAACCCAGCATTTAATGAAGACATGGAAATGTTTAAACTATTAGGTCTCAGACCACGAGAAGCATTTAAAAATGGCAGAAAAAGGAAGCAAATTGAGCAGGTGATTTAAATGACTTTAGTTTTTTCTTCTGAAATTTGAGTTTGGATAAGTTTTTGAATATCCAGAATCAATTTGTTAACAAGTTCAAGCTGCTCTGATATTAAATCTGATTCATTAGAACTTTCACTAAAATGCTTTGAGTTATTTACAATCTCAAATTCTTCTAGCTCTACTTCTTTCATAGATTTAATTGTTTCAGACAAAGTATATAAAGACCTTCTAATCAATTTAATGTGTGAATCATTTATAGTTTTCTGATTAATTTGATGAAGGTTAGTGATCAATGTTGCAGTATAAGATGATAGCATGTGATTAAGCACTACAAACTTATGTAGTTCCTTACTGTTTTGCCTTTTGCTTTTAGGTTCTGAGAGCATTCTCTGAAACGCGCTACCCAGATTGGCTGAACTAACATAAACATTCTTTCGGACCAGCTTATAAGCTGTAATATCTACAGAACCTCCTGAAAGCATTACAGCTACTTTTTGAAGGTATTGGTAATTAGCAATCAAAACTTCTCGCATAAAGTCTTTAAATTGATTTGACTCCCAGTTAGGAAGCACTAGATAGCTTGCAGATAATGCTATAAATGATCCAATAAAAGTATCAATGATTCTTTCCTGGGCGATATTGAGGTTGTTTTCCCCCAGAAAGCTAAATAGAATAAGAATGTAAGGTGTCATAAATAGGACACTTACTATATAATTCAATCTTTGAAAACTATAGGATGCAACCATGAATAAAAGCAGAATTAGGAATAAGGCGGTTTGATCCTTTATAAAAATTAAAATAAGTGCTCCAGCTACAGCTCCAGCAATTGTACCAATAAGCCGTTCTATGTTTCTTTGTTTAGTGAGACTATATGCCGGTTTTAGTAAAACAAGAATAGTTAATAGAATCCAATAGCTGTGGTAACCTACAGGAAAAAGTTTAGAAACAAGAAAACCAATCAAACACATCAATGCCACTCTAACAGCGTGACGAAAGATAGATGATTTCTGACTTAGATTTTCTTTGAGAATTTTGAAATCAAAATTCTGATGGGAAACGAATTTACTTAAATCAACCTCGCTTTTTAATTCCTGTCCTGATAACTGGTTCTGATTAAAGTAGGAATATATTTTATCTACCCGGCTAACCATATTTTTAATATTGATCAGAATTTTTTTTAGGACAAATGCATTAGTTCCTGATTCTTCAACAAGATCAATACGCTTTTTTAAAATTTCAAGTTCGTGTTTAAAGTCATTTAATCGCTTGGGAATTTGGTTGCTGATGATATAATAACTGAGATTTTCAAGTTCATCAGAAAGTTTAATTATAATTGCTTTGAACTCTTTTAAAGTATTTGACTTTCCAAAAGCATTATTTAGGTTTCGATAATCATAATGAGTCGCCATAGATTGCTCAAATAGATCTAACACATCAAGAAAAACAAGAATGAGTAATCTTCCTACTAAAGTTGACTCTTTAAGCATATACATTTTATTGAATAACAAAACTCTAACTGAGTCCTGTTGTTCATTAACAACAATCTGCTGAGAAATCAATTTCTGATAATTTTCTTCAATGTCGATTTCATTATCATAAAAATTAGCTTTTAGTCTGACGTATTCTGCAACCACTCGAATACATTCCCCCAATGACTGCTGCGCAAGTCTGTAAGGTCTGAATTGAGATAGTAACAGACTTAGAAGCATATACCAGATACCACCTGCCAAAATTAACATGGCGTGGCCCAATACACCTTTAAATGTTGTAACATCTTGATCTATAGATAGTATCATTATTATTAAAGCGGATGTTCCAATGGAAGAAGCTCTATTTCCATAAACAGAAAACATGGAATAAAAAAAACACAAACTAAGGATTTCAAAGCCAAGTAAGATTGGGTACTTATTTATAAAGCCTGTTAAAAGGGCAGTGAGAAATATAAAAATATTGCAAAATATCATTCCATTTCGCTTATGATTTATAGGCCCCTGATTATCTGCAATACTAACACATACTGCTCCTAATGAAATGGTTAATCCTATTTCAAGCTGATCTAAATGAAAAAAAATTAAAGAGGGGAGAAGAACGCCAAAAGTTATACGCAAACCTTCTGAAAAGTATTGGCTAAAAATAAAAGTTTTAATTTCCCGTGATTGCCTCATTAATTTTAAAACTGAATGGTAAGCAAAAATACCTAATCAGGATGATTAAAAAATGATATATGAAATATATTGAGGCTTGTATAGAAAAATATTAAAACAATTATTGGGATTAATTCATGAAAATTTAGACCCATAATACAAAAACAAGAAAATAAATCATGCATCCAAATTTAAAAAAATCATATAATTGTTGAAAACAAGCAATTTGTCCTGTGTTAATCAATTAATCATTTTACAATTATGATGGAGTCTCTATTCTGTATATGTAGATATTGGTAACCCACGACTGTTAAGAACATATGATTTTTTGTTAATAGTTTGTTCATAAATAAAAACATATTTATTTGCTGTGAATTCAATTTGACACTACATTAGTATCAGTAAGAACGAAGTACTTTGACAGCCTGAAAAAAATCCTTCAAATCTATTAGTCCTCGGACTTCTAAAGATTCTGGATAGAATAAACAAAGTCCGGAAAGATTGATATCGAAAGATAAAGATCTCAGGGGTTGAGTTCCAAAAGACAGGCATTGCTTAAAATTGAATCAATTTACGGATTGTATTTGAATAAAGGCAGGAGGCAACGAGTACCAGGGTTTGAAAAAACATTGGACAAATGGCCGGTTAAAAATTCTGAAAGCTTATGCTTCTATGCGACTACGGTTGCAAAAAAAGCGAAAACGGGTACTCAAATCGCAAGAGGAGAGTACCCGTTTTCTTTTTTGCTCAATTCTGAGCTAATCTTTGATTTACATAGTGTATTTACTGTTCAGGATCAGAGATAAAAAATTATTATAATTTAATTTATCTGGGTTAATATACAGAGTTTAAAAACTGCCTAATTTGCTCATTTGTTAATAAAAATACTGAAAACTGAATGTCAGTAAGTAAATCAATAGTTGATATTATATTGATATTCAGATAATTATCAGATCATGAACTGTTGACAACAAGGATTTAAAAGTTTATAAAGTGTGTATAATTTGCGTTGGTATTTACTTGCAGTAATCAGTTTTGTACTTAAATTAGTGTTGTTAAGTCGGACGTACTTTGATAGCCTGAAACAATATCCTTAAAAATCCGAAGCTCTCGGGCTTCATCAGATTTTGGATAATTTAATTTTAAATTCAGACCGGAAATCGTGAGATCATGGCTGTAGGACAAAATCCAAAAGACAGGCATTACCTATTTTACAAACGTTCTACGGAACGGGTGTATTGATGAAGAAATAAGTATCGGATTCTAAAAGTTTGAAAAGACTAAAGAGAAGTACTGATCATTGTCACTAAAGCTTAATACTTTCGAGCAATTACGATTGCAAAAAAGTGAGAACGGAGATTCGAATCGCAAGAGGAAGATTTCCGTTTTCGTTTTTATTTGAATTTGATTTCTACGCTCAGCTTCGGCAATTTTCATTATTTTTGGTCGATGGCAAAAGACAATAATACTATTTCCGATAAAAAGATCTTTGTTCTAGATACCTCGGTAATTCTATATGATCATAATGCATTTCAAAATTTTCAGGAGCATGACGTAGCGATACCAATACAAGTATTAGAAGAGCTTGACAATCTAAAAAGTGGAAATGATACACGAAATTATGAAGCTAGAAGCTTTATAAGGCTCATAGATGAACTTTCAAAAAATAAGTTGATCAATCAATGGTCGCCATTAAAAGGAAAAGGAAGAGGAAGTTTTAAGGTTGTTATGGATGATATTCCAGTCCGCCATGATGCTGAAAAGATATTTGGAGAAGGAAAATTTGACCACAGGATCCTAAATTCTGCACTAAGTTTACAAGAGCAATTCCCGAACAAAAAAATCGTTTTGGTTTCAAAAGATATCTGTTTGAGACTAAAAGCCAAGGCACTAAACCTTAATTCTGAGGATTATGAAACTGGTAAGATCAAAAACGTTGAGGAATTATACACCGGAAAAACAATTGAACAAAAAATTCCAAATAAAATAATTGATGAATTAATACGGAAAAAGAAACTACCTATTTCAGCTACTCAAATAAAAAGCAATCATGAAAATCATTATTTCATTTTAAATGGCAGTAATAAAACAGCTGCAGCTTATTATAACCCTAAAAACAAAATGCTGGAATATATTCCTCAATATTCTGTCTCAAACATTCAACCCAAAAATCCTGAACAAGCATTCGCACTCCATGCTCTATTAAACCCTGAAATTAAACTTGTTACAATCCAAGGAAATGCAGGTACAGGAAAAACGCTTCTAGCTCTTGCAAGTGCACTTGAACAAAGAAAAAATTATCGTCAGATATTTGTCACCAGACCAATAATACCTTTAAGCAATAAGGATATGGGATTTTTACCTGGGGATATCAAATCAAAAATAGATCCATATATGGCACCTATATGGGATAATTTAAAGTTTATTAAAGATCAGCTTGTTGATGAAAAAGCGCAGGCAAAAATAGAAGAGCTTGTTATAAACGAAAAAATTTCAATTGCACCATTAGCTTATATTCGGGGAAGAACACTTACTAAGATCTTCTTTATAGTAGATGAGGCGCAAAATCTAACACCTCATGAGATTAAGACAATTATATCCAGAGCAGGTGAAGATACCAAGATTGTTTTTACAGGAGATATTTATCAGATTGATACGCCTTATTTGGATGCAGAAAGCAATGGGTTATCTTATTTAATCGACAAAGCAAAGAATCATTCTTTATATGCCCATATTACGCTTCAAAAGGGAGAGCGAAGTGAGTTAGCTAATCTAGCTAACGATTTACTATAACAATTAAAAAACACTATAAAACAAGAAAAGCATATCTCACGATATGCTTTCTTTGTTAAAATGGTTTATGTTGATTTAGTAAACAACTTTCACATTAACAGCGTTTAGGCCTTTTTTGCCACGCTCAACTTCGTATTGAACTTTATCGTTTTCACGAATTTGATCAATTAAACCAGATGAATGAACGAATACATCCTCATCTCCTGATTCTGCGGGTACGATAAACCCGAATCCTTTAGTTTCATTAAAAAACTTTACTGTACCTTCTTTTTGCATTGTGTTATTTATTAATATAATTTCAAAGATACTTAAATAGATTGAAAGTATTTAATTATTTTTTTTATGGCAATTGAATAGCTATGATTGACTTACCTGTGTGTATGATTCTTGATTAATTAGTGTCTTATAATTAATATTATGTTAAATACAAATATCAACTATTACTAATTATAAATAAAAAAGCCTAAACAGTTTCCCGTTTAGGCTTAGAAATACTCTCCTAACCTATAATTACAACTTCTCTAGTTTTAAAGTGATTTCAGTAACCTTTTCTTGGTTCCTTTTAATGACATAGTAAGTTTTGAGGTTTTCTAGTGCTATCCTGGATTTTGGATCTAACTCACTAGATTTAATTAAATAAGGCAATGCTTTTTCAAGTTCCACCTCACCAAGCTTAATCATAGCTTCATACTCCTTTTGCTGATTTGGAGGTAGCTGATTAGCTTTATTAAATAAATTAATGCCTTTATTTAATATAATACCTCCAATATTTGTGCTTGCATCGGCAAAACTAGGGTCAATTTTTAAAGCAATTAAATAAGCTTCCTCCGCTTTAGATGATTCACCTATAGTACTATAAGCAATACCTAAATAGTAAGGATACAATTTATTTTGAGGATCTTTTTGAGCTTGCTCAGAAATTCTAGTTATAACTTCTTTTTGCTTACCCGACATCAAACTAAGTTCAATCTCCTGAGTAGCTAAATTTGCATCATTAAACTTAGTTGCACCTTCAGAGGCTACTGCAATAGCTCTTGCAGTATCACCTTCCATGGTATATAAGCGAGATAAATCAAGATAAATTTGACTATTGGCAGAAAAATTAGTTTTAATCAATGACTCATAGCTTTGTATTCCTGCTTTATAGTTCTTTGCATTTATGGCTGATAATCCTGCATAATATGTGATTGTGGTATCTCCAGGACGAAAGCTTAATGCATTATTAAATGCAGTATATGCATTGGCAAAATCATTAGTTTGATAAGCTTTAACACCTTGATTTAGTTCATATTGACTGAAGACAGACCCATAAACATTTTCAAGATTAGCCTTATTTTCACCAGCCTTATCGAGTTCACTCGCTTTTTTATGTGCAACCTTTGCTTCGTCAATTAATGGCTTCGATGTTTCAGGAACAGAATCAAGTAAAGCCATTTCACCATAAATAAGAGCCTTATAGGTCCATGCGGTAGGATCCTCAAGAGTTTTAGCATGTACAACTGCCTTATCAATTGAGGTTTTTGCAGCCTTTAGGTTGGGAATGGCAAGCATCATAGAGTTTGCATCCTTTAATCCCAAAAACTTTTCATAATTAGTCCTGGCACTGGTTACTTCCCCTTTCTGTGCAAAAACCATAAGGGTTGAGACTGAAAACGCGGTTGCCAAAATGAAAGATTTAATTTTCATGTTTTTAATTTAGTTTGAGTTGGTTTATTCTGTTGTTTATTTTTTGTAATTCTGATTTTTCACCTGTATTCTTAAATAAAATAGATAACGAATTAAGTGTTTTTAATTCATTCGGATCAATTTCATTTGCTTTAGTCAAATAGTATTTTGAAACATACATCATCCCACTTTGCTCCTTATCTTTAAGGTATAGATTAAGGTAAAGCAAACCCAAGGCAAAATTAGCCTCATAATTATTGGGGTTAATAGTTAAAATGACTTTATAGTATTCTTCAGCCTTGGTCAAATCTCCAGTCATTTCATAGGAAAAACCAGCCAGATAGTTCAAATTGATATTGTTTTCGTCTAATTTAAGTGCTTGACCAGTAAATTTAATTATTTCCTTGTAATCATTTCTAACCAATAAAATATTAATCAATTTGAAAACAATATCGCGATTACCCGGATATGCTTTGCTTCCTGCACTCAAGACTCTGACGGTATTTATTTCATCATTAAGAGACTCATATAAGTTAGAAAGAACCATATAATACTCAGGTTTTGATCTGTTAACTATTAATTTTTCATAATAGCCAACAGCTCTAAGGTAATTACCCGTTTCCTGACAAAGTAGTGCGAGATTGTGTGTAACTGAAATATTGTTTTGATCAATGGAATCTAAAATAGTAAAATATTTAAGCGCATCGGCATAGTTACGGTTTTTAAAAGTTGTATTTGCTCTGTATAGATAAGTGAGTTTTAACTGATTTTCAATATATGAAATCTGTTCCTTATCATCTTCTGCAAATCTTGAACCATAGACCTTTTTCATAGAGAACAGCGTTTCTTCTAAAGGGTCTTTTTTATACGTATACTTTAGATTTGAATCCAATCTGGCAAAAGTTGAATATACAAGTCCTCTAATCAGATTATTTCTGAATGCTGCAGAGTCAGATTTAGTTTTGTATGAATCATCAATCAACTTTCGGGCATTCTCAAGATTTTTTATGTCTTTAGTGGAAGAATACCGTGCAAAACTGTTCATCGCCTCTTTAACAATAAGCGCTTCATTTCTGGTCTGCGCATTTGAATTGAACAGCGACAGAAAAACATTGAATAAAAGAAGTATAAATACTTTTTTCATGCACTTATTATTCGGATTTAGTATCCTGATCTTCTGAATTTAAATCAACATCTGTTTCACTTTCTGAAGTTTCTATTTCATCGGTTTCTTCTTCATGTTCAACTTTTGTGATTGATGCAATAGCATCATCTCCTTTAAATGTTATCAGTCGGACACCTTGAGTTGCACGTCCCATTACTCGCAAATCACTTACACCAATCCTGATAACAATACCTGATTTATTAATAATCATCAAATCATCATTATCAGTTACATCTTTAATGGCAACTAATTCACCGGTTTTTTCTGTAACATTGATTGTTTTAACCCCTTTACCTCCCCTGTTTGTAACACGGTAATCATCGATATCTGTACGCTTACCATATCCGTTTTCAGAAACGACCAAAACAGTAACTTCAGGATTATTTACGCTGATCATACCCACAACTTCATCATTCACACTTGCTAAGGTAATACCACGTACTCCGGTAGCAGTACGACCCATTGGACGAACTGTAGATTCATTAAATCTGATTGCTCTGCCGGAACGTAAAGCCATAACAATTTCACTTGTTCCGGTTGTTAAACAAGCTTCGAGTAGTTGATCCCCCTCATTTATATTAATGGCATTGATTCCATTGGCCCTTGGACGGGAATAAGCTTCTAAAGAAGTCTTTTTAATTGTACCCTTCTTAGTACACATAATAATGAAGTTATTTTCCAGATAATCCTGGTCCTTCAAATTAACAACTTTAATATAAGCCTTAATATTCTCCTCTTTTGGTATATTAATCACATTCTGAATCGCCCTTCCTTTACTGGTACGTGTACCTTCTGGAATTTCAAAAACCCTTAACCAAAAACACTTACCTGTTTCTGTGAAAAATAACATGTAATTATGATTGGTTGCGATCAATATATGTTCAATAAAGTCCTTATCTCTGGATTGTGAACCCATAGAACCTTTTCCACCTCTACCCTGCTTGCGATAATCTGTTAAAGGAGTTCTTTTGATATATCCTTCATGAGATATTGTAATTACAACTTCTTCATCAACGATAAAATCCTCCATCCGCATATCTTCGGCTGAATGAGTGATTGAAGTACGTCGTTCATCACCGAATTTATCACGAATTTCGGTCAATTCATCAGTAATAATCTGCATACGTAAACCTTCATCAGCCAAAACAGACTTTAAATACTCAATGGTATTCATTAATTCAGCATATTCTTCTTTGATCTTATCTCGTTCCAGACCTGTCAAACGACGCAGCGTCATATCGAGAATAGCTCTGGCTTGAATATCAGACAGACTAAAACTATCCATTAAACTAACGCGGGCATCGTCAGGACTATTGGATGCACGAATCAATTTAATTACTTCATCCAGATGATCCAGTGCAATTAATAATCCTTCAAGGATATGTGCTCTTTTTTCGGCTTCTGCAAGGTCAAATTTAGTTCTTCGAATTACCACCTCATGACGATGATCAACGAAATGTCTGATCAGGTCTTTGAGATTTAACATCATTGGACGACCATTCACCAGGGCGATATTATTGACACTGAATGAAGTTTGTAGCGCTGTATATTTAAAAAGATTATTTAATACTACTGAAGCATTTGCATCACGCTTAATTTCATAAACGATACGCATTCCGTCTCTGTCTGACTCATCCCTGATCTCAGAAATACCCTCTATTTTCTTATCATTAACCAAACCGGCGGTCTGCTCAATCATATTTGCTTTATTAACCTGATATGGTATTTCGTTTACGATAATTCGTTCACGATCTCCCTTATAGACTTCAATTTCGGCTTTCGCTCGCATGACGATCCTACCCCTGCCAGTCTCAAATGCTTCCTGAACACCTGAATAACCGTAAATAATACCACCAGTTGGAAAATCAGGAGCTTTAACATGCTGCATTAAATCTGCAACAGTTACATCTTTATTTTCAATAAAAGCTATTGTTGCATTGACAACCTCTGTTAAATTGTGAGGAGGCATATTCGTAGCCATACCAACAGCAATCCCTGAGGCACCATTTACCAATAAATTTGGAATACGCGATGGTAGAACAGTAGGTTCCTCTAAAGTATCATCAAAATTTAGCTGAAAATCCACAGTTTCCTTGTTGATGTCGGCTAACATTTCTTCCGCAAGCTTCTTTAATCTTGCTTCAGTATAACGCATTGCAGCAGGTGAATCACCATCGATTGATCCAAAATTACCCTGACCATCAACCATAGGATATCTCAAACTCCAGTCCTGAGCCATACGAACCATGGCAAAATAAACTGAAGAATCACCATGCGGATGGTATTTACCTAACACATCACCAACTATACGTGCTGATTTTTTATGGGGCTTGGTACTAGTTACACCTAAATCGAGCATTCCATAAAGTACCCTGCGATGCACAGGTTTTAAACCATCACGTACATCCGGTAAAGCTCTGGAGACAATCACTGACATCGAGTAGTCGATGTAGGCAGATTTCATTTCCTCTTCTATGTTTATTGGAATAATTCTATCGTTCTGAGGTGCTAAATTGTCGTTTACTATATCTTCAGCCATGTTTTATCTGAGTTCAGATTAATTAATTAAAAAATTTAAAAATAGTAATTACTGGAAAATTAAAATTACTTTTTAGTATCGCGAAGTTAATAAATTTCACGGTTTATACGGGTAGAATAGAAAAATATTACTGATACATTTAAGTTCGAATGTGTTCTTAAGCATTAAGAATTAAACCCCTAGACAACAAAGAATCTGAATTTATAGATTAAAATTTGGAAATAAACAGCAAATTAAACTATTTACTTGTTTAGTGCATTTTTATAGGTCTCTAATGCACGTTTTCTTGCAAATTCATGTGGCACGATTGGCATAAGATAATCTATTTTAAAATCTTTAATCCAGGTTTTAATATAAGCTAGTTTAGGATCAAATTTTAGAGTTTGGGCTGTGGGGTTAAATATTCTAAAATATGGCGCAGAGTCACATCCGCTACCTGATGCCCATTGCCAATTACCATTGTTCGATGAAAGTTCATAGTCAAGTAGTTTCTGTGCAAAATAAGCTTCTCCCCATCTCCAATCGATTAGCAAATGTTTACATAAAAAACTTGCAACTACCATTCTGATTCGGTTGTGCATAAAACCTGTTTCATTTAATTGTCGCATACCAGCATCCACAATTGGGTATCCTGTTTGCCCGGAACACCATGCATGAAATTCAATTTCATTATTCCTCCATGTTATCTGATCATATTTTTTTTTGAAGCTATTAGAGACAACATGAGGGTAATGAAAGAGAATCATCATAAAGAATTCTCTCCAAATCAACTCATTTAACCATTGTTCATTCCATTCAATCCCAAGTTTTACAAGCTGACGAACGCTGATTGTTCCAAATCGTAAATGAGTGCTTACTTGACTTGTACCATTTACAGAGGGTAAATTTCTTGTCAAATGATAGCTGCGGATAGTGTCCTCTTCAATATTTATTGAGGGTAAATTAAACTTCGGATTTATGAAACCTATATCTTCAAGCTCAGGGATTGACTGATTCTCTATTCGAAGGCAATTCGACAAATATTTCTCTGAAGGTAGATCCTGAAGAGGCAATTTGGAAAAGTGTTCTTTCCATCTTCTTGAGTATGGAGTAAATACGGTATATGGTGTACCATCAGACTTCATAATTTCCGATTTTTCGAAAATCACTTGATCTTTGAATGTATAAAAGGGAATACCTGATTTTGATAAATATGCATCTACTTTGGCATCACGTGTAATAGCATATGGCTCGTAATCATGATTAGTATAAACTTCTTTAATAGTAAATTCAGAGTTTAACTTTTCAAAAGCTGGTATAATCTGTTCATGTAAAACCATCAGGCCGGAGCCATATTTATTCAATTCAGCATTTATCTTTTTTAGTTGTTGAAGAATAAAAGTGACCCTTTTATCTTCCTTATCAGATAGCTTATCTAAAATTTCAGGATCAAATACAAAAATCACTAAAACAGGATAATTGCTTCTCAGTGAATGATACAATGCTGTCTGATCATTTAACCTTAAATCCCTTCTAAGCCAACAAATACTGATTTCCTTTTTCATAAATAAAAGCAATTAGTGAGAATAAATTTCTGACAAGGCAGCATCTAGTACCTGATATCGAAAATTAAATCCCATTTGCATGAGCTTCTTAGGAGAAGTTCTATTACTACTTAAAATAACTGAACTCATTTCTCCGAGCATTGTTTTGAGCATAAATTCTGGAACATTCACAGGCCAAACCGGCCTAAAAAGTTTCCTTGCTAATATCTTGGTGAACTCGTAATTTGTTACCGGATATGGTGTACTCGCGTTAAATGTTCCCGAATAATCAGGATTATCAATCGCGTTCTCAATAATAGATATTAAGTCTGTTAAATGAATCCAGGGCATCCATTGCTTTCCAGATCCTAAGGGAGCACCTACAAAAAAACTCACTGGCCTTGCCAATTCGGATAGTGCACCCCCCTCTCTTGAAAGAACCATCCCAATCCTCAATTTGACAACTCTTATTGCTGATTCTAATCCCTGATCAACGGCTTCTTCCCATTGCCTACAACAATCAGCCAAAAATCCGGTTCCAGATCCACTATTCTCATAAAGTATTTCATCATTTCTATTACCATAAAAACCTACTGCTGAAGCAGATATAAGTGTTTTTACAGGTGCATTGATTGCTTCAATTGTTTGGTATAACAATTGAGTTGATTTAACCCTGCTATTAACAATTTCAAGTTTCCGCTGCTTAGTCCATCGTTGGTCTGCGATACCTGCTCCTGCTAGGTGTATAATTGTATCAATTCCTTCAAAAGCATTTAAATCAATTAATTGTCTTTCTACATCCCAATTATAGACTTTTATACCCTTAAAACCTGAAGACTGCCTAGAAAGAACAGATATATTATGACCCCTTTCTAATAGATTTTTAATCAGTCTTGTACCAATCAATCCGCTTGCACCAGTAATAAGTATATTTTTCTTTGGTATAGAATTAGATTTCATCATTGAATTATCAGTCATTGGTTTTATCAAAGAATTAAATTAATAGAACTAAAAATGAAATAAAAGTAGATCAAACTGACCCGAAAATTTTTTCCAGAGCCCTTTCGCGAAATTTGAAAATTTCAGCAACTTTTTTCTTGACAAATATAGAATGGGCCAAATCACCTAAAATTCCCAGGGGAATCTGATACTTTAATTCATCAATCATCAAGGTTCCATTTTCCTTTTGGATAAAAGTATGGGTATGTTCCCAGATTTTATAAGGCCCTTTCAATTGTCTATCTGCAAAACTATGAGGTTTATCTACCTTAAAAATTTCAGTTTGCCAATTCAATGGAATACCCAATACTGGCTTAACTGTATAATCAATTAATAATCCCTCATAAATTTCCTTATCGTCTAGTTTAGTTAAGATTTTAAATTCCATTTCAGGTGGGGTAATCAGAGCAAGATTTTTAGCCGATGAAAAAAAACTCCATGCCATTTCAATGCTTATTGGTAGAAGATGTTCTGTTTTAAAATAATAGATCATTAGTTGATTGTATGAGATTTTGTGTGTTCGATTAGTCTTGGGACGCAAATTTTAAGCCATTCTGTAAATTTGTTGGGCTGTGATTCAATTTCTTTTTCCAGAGTTTTCAGTGTTATATATTTCCAGTCTTTCGCTTCTTTTTTATTTAATACAGGTATATCGTTGCTGTATCCCAAATACACATGATCAAATTCATTTTCAATTAAACCATTAGAAAAATTACATCTGTAGATAAAGCTAAATACATGCCTAAGTTCACAAATCAGATTCATTTCTTGCATTAACCTGCGATGACAAGCATCGATGGTCTTTTCGCCAGGAAATGGGTGACTGCAACAAGTATTAGTCCAAAGTCCGGGTGAATGATACTTTTCATCAGCTCTTTGCTGAAGTAAAAGCTCATTTTTAGAATTAAAAATAAACACAGAAAAAGCACGGTGTAGCAATCCTAGCTGATGAACAGAAAACTTGTTTTCTATACCAATTTGTTCATCATCATCATTAACGAGTATAATTAAATCGTTTGCACCTTCAAAACTACTACTATTCATCAGACTGTTTTATTCGTTTTCAAGTATGCCATAATTATTTTCTTCAGCTTTTGATCATTTAATTTGCTGATGGAGTTGACCAAAAAAAGTCTGTCTAATTCCTTAAACTGATCATAATTAAGAAAAGAAGGAACATTAGTTTGAATTGTATACCTCAAAAATCTCAATTCTATATTATCCCGATCGGACTTTATAGCCTTTTCAAGAATATCTCTGCCCCTTTTAAAGTAAGATAATTTACTAAATGGATTAAATACATGTTTAGCCATCAGCATTGTAGCACATGCTCTATATCCCATAAGGAGCGTATTATTGCCTTCGTTGTAAGGTTCTAGACGATCAATAAGTTCAAGACACACTTTTTCTGAAGATTGCGCTTTTTGAAACAATATTCTAATGCTCTCAACCTCCTCATTAGCTGCATAACAAGCTAAACTTTGAATAAAGAAAAAACAAAGAATCAAATTTTTCACACCAAATTCAATCTGTTTTGTACCATGCAATTCACCATAATTCCAAATTTTTTCCCATTGTTAATTCTCACTCTTTCAGTCAATATTTTCTTGGGTGGAAGTTTTTTAATTTTATTGAAGAGTGCTTTATAATAGACATAAGCCAGGTATACCCCACCCCTTGATGTACTTGGAAGTAATTTTATTCCTTCCAAAGCGGTTACGAAATCTTTTTCGATATCATATTCGATCTGTTCTTTAGCTTCTGATGTAAACTCAGAAATATCAACATCTGGGAAATAAGTCCGACCTAAAATCAAATGATCATCTTTAATATCTCTTAGAAAATTTACTTTTTGAAAGGCAGAGCCAAGCTTCATTGCATACGGTTTTAGCTTGTAAAATTCATTCATATCGCCACCTACAAATACATGAAGACACATTAACCCTACAACTTCTGCCGATCCCAAAATATATTGTTCATATTTTTCGAGGGTATAATCAATCATTTCAAGATCCATCTCCATACTTTTAAAAAATGTTTCGACAAGATCCAATCCTATATTATTCCGGCTTACCGATTGTTGGAAGGAATTAAGAATAGGATTTAGTGAAATTCTGTTATCAATTGCTTCGTAAGTTTCTGCTTTAAATTTTGCCAGTAAAATTTTCTTGTCAAAACCTTCAAAGCTGTCCACAATTTCATCAGCCAGACGTACAAATCCATAAATCGAATAAACATCATTTCTGAGGCTATTATGAAGACAATAGATTCCCATTGAAAAACTTGTACTGTAAGTTTTCGTCGTAATTTTACTGATTTCAACTGAAAGATTATCAAATAGAACTTTCATTTAGGTACAAT
This sequence comes from Daejeonella sp., assembly GCA_044341405.1. GTDB lineage: Bacteria > Bacteroidota > Bacteroidia > Sphingobacteriales > Sphingobacteriaceae > Daejeonella. The sequence goes on from JBIIRT010000040.1 coordinate 22,384, forward strand.
TTAAATGTTTAATCAACTGTCCTGCTGCAACCTTACCTGAAACAATTGATGGAGGAACTCCAGGCCCAGGAACTGTAAGCTGTCCGGTGTAAAATAAATTTTTTACAACCTTGTTTCTGATACTTGGTTTTAGGTTAGCAGTTTGCAACAAAGTATTCGCTAGTCCGTAGCCATTTCCTTTGTAAGCATGGTAATCATTAATAAAATCGCTGGTGCAATAGGATTTTTTATAATCAATCGATTCACTGATATCTTCCTGAAGATAATTGTTCAATCTATTGATCATTATTTTAAAATATTTTTCACGAAGTTCATCAGTATCTGTTAATCCTGGAGCCAGAGGCATTAAAAGAAATAAATTCTCGTGTCCTTCTGGAGCAATAGCATCATCTGATTTTGATGGACAGCAGACGTAAAATAGTGGTTTTTCAGGCCAACCAGGTTTTTTATAAATTTCAATTGCATGCTGTTCAATATTTTCATCAAAAAATAAAGTATGATGATTAATATTTTTAATTCTTCTGTTGAATCCCAAATAAAAAATCAGGCATGAAGGAGCGAAAATTTTACTTTTCCAATAGCTCTCTTTGTAATTCCTGTATTTTTCTTCTAATAACTTACTTTCAACATGGTGATAATCAGCTGAAGCAATAACAGCATCACAACTTATCTTTACACCATTCACTATTACTCCTGTAGCCTTATTATTTTCAACAATTATCTTTTCAATGGGCGAATCAAAATGAATATTTGAACCATTGCGCTTTGCAACCTCTAAAAATCCATCAATTACCTTACCAAAACCTCCATCAGGGTACCATGTTCCAAGCTTAAGACCTGCATAATTCATCAAGCTATAAAGTGCCGGGGTATCTTGCGGCATTGCACCTAAAAATAGTACCGGAAATTCCATTAAGGCAATAAGCTTTGGATTTTTAAAGAATTTTCTGACGTGTTTTCTAAATGAACTGAAAACCTGCAAGCGAAAAGCCCCTTTAATAAGATCCAGGTCTGCAAACTCAGTTAAAGATAAACCGGGTTTATAAACCAGGTTATT
>JBIIRT010000136.1:0-6594 GCA_044341405.1 Daejeonella sp.
GTTCTTGGCTCTTGATTCTTGGCTCTCCTTAAAATCTGTCTTGATTCTTGGCTCTTGATACCTGATTCTCCTTAAAACTCCATCAAATACGCCTTCAAAAACTCATCCAAATCACCATCAAGAACAGCCTGGGCATTGGAGGTTTCGTAATTTGTGCGAAGATCCTTAACCAGTTTATAGGGATGCAGAACATAATTCCTGATCTGTGATCCCCACTCTATCTTTTTCTTATTACCTTCTATAGTAGCGGAGGCTTCCTGTCGTTTACGCATTTCGATCTCATATAACTGAGACTTCAGTAAACGTATAGCATTCTCCTTATTCTGAAGCTGTGATCTTGATTCCTGGTTTTTAATGATAATACCCGAAGGCTTATGATATAAACGAACGGCAGTTTCTACCTTGTTCACATTCTGTCCGCCTGCCCCACCTGAACGGAAGGTTTCAAATTCAATATCTGCAGGATTCACATAGATCTCAATGGTATCATCAACCAAAGGATAAACATAAACCGAAGCAAAAGATGTATGACGTTTTGCATTCGAATCAAAAGGAGAAATTCTTACCAGGCGATGAACACCATTCTCGCCTTTTAGATATCCATAAGCAAAATTACCTTCGAACTGAATGGTAACCGTTTTGATTCCGGCTACATCACCTTCCTGAATATCCTGTTCTGAAACCTTAAATCCATGTTTTTCTCCCCACATTACATACATTCTCAACAGCATGGAAGCCCAGTCGCAACTTTCAGTACCACCTGCTCCCGCAGTAATCTGCATCACCGCATTCAACTGATCCTCTTCAGAACTGAGCATATTTTTAAACTCAAGCTCCTCAACCTTCTTCAGGGTGATTTCATACTGTTCCTTGAGTTCAGCTTCACTGGCATCACCGGATTGAAAGAAATCATGCATCACCGCAGCATCTTCCACAGAAGATTCAGCGGCCTGAAACTCATCCGTCCACTTTTTCTTGGAATTAATAGAATGCAATGATTTTTCGGCTTCTTTGGGATCATCCCAGAAATCGGGCCTTAGGGCTATATCCTGTTCGTTCTTGAGGTCATCTAACTTCTTGTCGATGTCAAAGATGCCTCCTCAGAGACGTTATTCTGTCTCTTAAATCCGTAATATTTTCTTTGGTCATAATACAAAAATAGAAAAATTATATTAAGGCTGACAGGGTTTCGAAAAAGGCTGACAGGGTTTAAAACCCTGTCAGTCTTCTATTAAAAACCGTCCGCTTTTATCTGCTTTTCAGTTACAGGGCCATACTTTGCGGCAATGCTTTTGATATCTTCTGATTTACCAATCAGTAAGAATTGTAAATTGTCTCTTGGAAAATACTTATTGATAATTTCCTTTGATTTTGCTACTGTCAATCCATCTACATTAGCCTGAAAATTATTTATGAATGACTCATCAAATCCATACCAAAACATCTGAGTAAGTAACCCGGCAAGTTGACTTGCAGTTTCATACTTAGGAGGGAACTGGCCTTTGACATAATTCTTGGCTGAAGCCAGGGTTTTCTCGTCTATTCCTTTTTTATGTAGGCTGTCAAGTACTCGTAATGCTTTATCCAATGTAGCCTCAGTAGTTTTTGTAGCAGTAAATGTAGAAATTGAGAAAGTTCCTGAATTTTTCAGAGGAGCAAATCCACTTCTAGCTCCGTAAGTAAGTCCCGAATTTACCCGAAGCTCATCATTTAACCAGGATGTAAAGCGACCACCAAAAACAGTATTCACAACATCAATCGCAACAAAATCAGGATTATCACGGCGAATACCCAATCCCCCAATATAGAGGGTGGTCTCTCGGGCATCTTCCTTATTTACAAGTAATACTCTGGAAGCTTGAATCGGTTTAACCGGCTGAGCGGCAAGACCTTTCTGTACACTGCCAGTCTTTTTCCAGCCTGCAAATAAATTTCTAAGACGGATTTTCATTTCCTGCGCATTAAAGTCACCTACAATTGAAATTGCAGATCCCTGCGGACCATAATTTGATTTGTAGAAACCTTTCAGATCTTCAATGTTGAATTTTCCAACACTCTGCGGACTTCCGCTGACGGGGTTGGAATAAACATGATCCCCGAAAATGAATTTATCCCAATAGGCATTAATCACATTTCTGGGACTTAGTTTTGCCTGATCAAGGCCTGATAAAACGCGTTTCCTTTCTTTTTCAAACTCTTCCTGATCAAAGATCGGATCAACTAAAACCTCTTTTACGATAGGAATTACCTTATCTAAATCTTTTGAAGCAAACTTGGAAGAAAGTCCGGCAGATTCCTTATTTGCATAAGTATTCAAACTCGCACCAATAAAATCGAGCTCCTCTTCTATTTTAATCTTGCTATAGCTCTTTGTTCCGTATTGCAAACCTGCTGCAGTTAAACTGGCTAAACCAGATTGGGCGCCATCATATATTGCTCCAGCAGGAATTATTACAGATAAACTGATCACGGGAACTTCATGCTGCTCCATCAAATAAACACTTAAACCATTTGGTAGAACAAACTTCTCATATGCAGGCACTTTAAAAGCTGCCGGTGTGTTCTGGGCAATTGCTGTACTGCATAATATGAAAGCAGTAAAAACAAGGCTGGTATATTTTTTTAGGTTGTTCATATCTTTATTCCTCAACTTTAGCTTTTAAAATACCTACCGTACGGTTTGACTTTTTGAAGTACTCAATAGCTACACGCTTTACATCTTCAATACTAACCTTTGAAAATTCTGCAGGCGCGTCAAACATTTTCCGGTAATCGCCAAAGAAAAGCTCATACGTGCCGATATTATTTGATTTACCATTAATAGTCTCAAGCTGCCCGTAAAATTCCATAAGCTTCTGATTCTTTATCTTTTGCAATTCCATGTCAGTAATCCCATCCTTTTGAATTTTCTCAATCTCCGCATAAACCGCAGTTTCGATATCCGATTCCTTCACATCTTTGGCTGCCAATGCATAAATCATGAACATATTTGGATCAAAGCTTTCGCTGAAATCAGAACTAACCATGGAAGCCAATTGCTTTTTGTCAACTAGTTCTGAATGCAAACGCGATGAATTACCGCTTGAAAGCACGGAACTCAGGATGCTTAATGGATAGAAATCTTTACTTTTTGCTTCGGGAGTATGGTATCCAATCATTAAATACGGACTCGGAACTTCTTTTTGAGTATAGACCCTACGCTCCCCAGTTTGAGGCGGTTCAACCAGATGTACAGGTTTCGGAGGATCACTAGCAGGTATCGGAGCCATATACTTTTCAGCCAATCGCTGCACTTCAGCAAGCTTAACATTTCCAGAAACTACAACCAGACAATTGTTTGGTGCATAATAGGTTTTAAAATATTTCTCAAGATCTTCCTTTGTCCAGTTTTTTATATCAGTTTCATATCCTATAACTGTCCAGTGATACGAATGCTCCTGAAAAGCTGTGGCATTTACTGCATCGCTTAACATATTCCAGGGAGAATTTTCCAAAGAAGTACTACGCTCTGATAAGACAACGCCACGCTCACTTTCAATCATTTTTGGATCTATGCTCAAACTGGCAATGCGATCTGATTCGAGGTCAAAAATGGTTTCCATGGCACTTACCGGAAACCAATCTGTATAAACTGTGAGATTTTGCGTGGTGTAGGCATTATTGGCACCTCCGTTAAATTCCATGGTTTGGTCGAACATCTTGGGTCCAAATTTTTTAGAGCCATTGAACATCATATGCTCAAAGAAATGTGATAATCCAGTAATTCCCGGATACTCATTTCTTGATCCCACCTTGTAAAAAAGGTACATATTGGCATTTGGAATAGAGCTATCCTCCAGAACGAGAAATTTCATACCGTTCTTTAATGTAAATGTCTTTACATCATCGGGCTTAGTTTGGGCGAACAACGAAGTGCAACAGCCCAAAAGTAGAATGCTAAGTAATCTTTTCATTAATTAAATATTGGTCAGGTTGGAAATTTATTCAAATTAATAGATATAAAATCTAATTTTACTATAACAAGACCAATTTTCTTTATTATATAATCATATTTCATGCTTCCAAGAACTAATTTCTGCTCAACAAATGCTTTTAAAGCCCTTTCAATACATTTTGAGCAGATAAAAAATGATAAACTAAAAGATCTTTTTAAAGACCCAAAACGATTCGAGGAATTTTCAATCAGCTTTGGAGATATTTTGCTTGATTATTCAAAAAACCGAATTAATTCTAAAACTCATGAATTATTGGTTCAACTAGCTGAAGAATGTGGTCTGAAAGATGCCATAGAACAACAGTTTAGGGGAGAAATAATTAACGAAACCGAGGGCAGGGCTGTGCTTCATACTGCATTACGTAATCCTCATAAAACTGGATTTATACTTGATGGAAATGATATTTTACCGGATATACATCGAGTATTGGACAAAATGGAGCATTTTTCAAATCAGGTTATCAACGGAGAATGGAAAGGATACAGCGGTAAAGCAATTACAGATATCGTGAATATTGGCATAGGTGGCTCAGATCTTGGTCCGGTGATGGTCACTGAAGCCTTGAAAGCATACAGTAATCATCTCAAACTCCATTTTGTATCCAATGTTGATGGTTCCCATATCGCCGAAACTCTAAAAAATCTTGATCCTGAAACTACCCTTTTCATGATCGCTTCCAAAACGTTCACTACACAGGAAACGATGGCGAATGCTTATTCGGCACGCGACTGGTTCTTGAAGAAGGGTGGAAATGAGGCTGCTGTTGCGAAACATTTTGTAGCGATTTCTACAAATGAATCAGGTGTAGCAAAATTTGGGATTGATACGGCCAATATGTTTGAGTTTTGGGATTGGGTTGGTGGGCGATATTCAATTTGGAGTGCTATCGGACTAAGTATTGCCTGCGGAATAGGATTTAAAAATTTTAAAGAATTACTTGCCGGAGCGCATGAAGCTGATAATCATTTTCGGCATAGTGATTTCAATGAGAATATACCGGTCATACTGGCATTGCTGGGCATTTGGTACGCTAATTTTTTTGGTGCCGAAAGCCAGGCGATACTACCATACGATCAGTATATGCACCGCTTCGCTGCCTATTTCCAGCAGGGAGATATGGAGAGCAATGGCAAATCCAATGACAGGGATGGCAATACTGTTAATTATCAAACCGGAGCAGTAATCTGGGGGGAGCCTGGTACTAATGGCCAGCATGCATTCTATCAGCTAATCCATCAGGGGACAAAACTCATCCCATGCGACTTTATAGCACCGGCGCAAAGCCATAATCCAATTGCCAACCATCACCAACTATTGCTCTCCAATTTCTTTGCTCAGACAGAAGCATTAATGAATGGCAAGAGCAGGGAGGAAGTTGAAGAAGAACTAAAAGCTGCAGGAAAAAATGTCCAGGAAATTCAAAAATTGGCACCGTTTAAAGTGTTTGAAGGTAACAAACCAACAAACTCCATTCTTATTAAAAAAATTACTCCCCTTACTTTAGGTTCGCTAATCGCGATATACGAGCATAAAATATTTGCTCAGGGTATTATTTGGAACATATTTAGCTATGATCAGTGGGGCGTTGAGTTAGGGAAGCAATTAGCCGGGCGTATTTTGCCGGAGCTGGAGGGTGATCAGCCCGTAACAGAGCATGATGCTTCAACTAATGGGCTAATTAATCAGTATAAAGTGTGGAGGGGTTGTTTGAGCTGAAAGGAGAAAGCTGAAAGGAGAAAGCTGAAAGGGGAAAGCTTTCCACCAACCGTCATTGGAACACACCAATCGTCATTTCGAACACGCGAGTACAATTATTCCATTTAATACTACCCTATCGCGTGGAGAAATCTGTTGAGTTTGAGTAGAATACAAATAGGTTAAAATTGAATTGATCCTACTGATTGAAACAGATTCCTCGTCGTACCTCCTTCGGAATGACGGTACTAGCATCGCCATGTTGAAACAGATTCCTCGTCGTGCCTGCCTGTCCGGTCAGGCTGGCCTCCTTCGGAATGACGGGTAAATTCACCACTCTTTAATATCCTCCCATAAATCTCTCCAGGCAGGGTTAAGCCTATTTATTAGTTGCTCCTTCTTTTCTCTTCGCAATTTTTTCAACATTTTTTCCCGCATTATTGCTTCTTCGATGGAAAAAAAACTTTCATAGTATATACAATAAGTTAGGTTATACTTAGCAGTAAAGCTTTTGGGAAAATAGTGCTCCTTATGTTGCAATATCCTGTTATAAAGATCAGAAGTGACTCCAATATATAAGGTAGTCTTATTTTTATTGGTCATTATATAAACTGCTCCACCTTTTTTCATAGCCAAGGTTAAGCAAGTTTTGTGTTGGCATTAGAAAAAGTTGGTTATTGTAAACTGCAATTGAGTAATCGGTAATAATTCAATTGAAAACCGCAATTTGTTGAAACAGATTCCTCGTCGTGCCTCCTTCGGAATGACGGTACTAGCATCGCCAGTTCGAACACACAAACCGTCATTTCGAACACGCGAGTACAATTATTCCATTTAATACTACCCTATCGCGTGGAGAAATCTGTTGAGTTTGAGTAGAATACAAATAGGTTAAAATTGAATT
>JBIIRT010000137.1:0-6544 GCA_044341405.1 Daejeonella sp.
ATCAAATTACCAATAACCGGAAGCTAACTCCTCCGGCAAGGTTTATTTTACCCGCAGCTGTATTTCATCGGGACTGGCTTCCGTTAATAGAACCATAGGTCTTGTTAAATAAACCCGAGTGGCAGCCTTGAAAGTATTGTTTGAAAATTCATTTCGGAAAAATATAACCCTAAAACAAATCAAAATTGTTCCAGCGCTTCCTCTATTTTCAAATAAACATAACTGAGTTCCTCACTACTGATACAATAAGGAGGCATTACATATAAAATATTACCAAGCGGACGCAAAAGAATTCCCTTATCCAGAAAGAAGTTATACAAATCGTCTCTTAAGTTATTAAAGTAAGAAGTCTTGTTTGGAGTATGCCATTCCATAGCTAGGATCGTTCCGGTTTGTCTGACGCTTTTAAGCCTTGGATGATCTTTAATTTTGTGCATGAATTCAAAATGGCATTTAGTAATTAATTCAATACTCGCTAATGTTTCACTTTCAAGCATGATATCCAGACTGGCAAGAGCTGCAGAACAGGCAACCGGATTAGCGGTAAAAGAATGCCCGTGAAATAATGTCTTCAATTTATCATCTGAGAGAAAGGCATCGTATATTTCCAAAGTACAGGTAGTTAATCCTAATGCCATAGTACCACCAGTCAAACCTTTTGAAAAACACATCAGATCAGGTTGCTCAGAGAGATGATCAGAAGCGAACAACCTTCCTGTTCTTCCAAAACCTGTCATAACCTCATCGGCAATCGTTAAGATTCTATTTTTCTTGCAGTGTGAAATTAGTTCATTCAGGTACTTCGCATCATACATCTGCATTCCTCCTGCACCTTGTACAAGAGGTTCAAAAATAAAAGCTGAAAGATCCGATGCAAGCGATGAAATATGATTTTTGAGATCTTCAACATTTCCGGCATCAGGAAGGTCAATAAATTCAACCTCAAATAATAATTTCTCGAACGGCTGCGTGAAGGCACTTCTTGCGCTAACTGCCATTGCGCCGAATGTATCGCCATGATAAGAATTATTGAATGCTAAAACTTTAATTCTTGGATCTCCATTATTACTCCAATATTGAAGGCACATTTTCAGAGCAACTTCAACAGCTGTTGATCCATTGTCTGAATAAAAGAACTTAGACTGACCTGAAGGAAGAACCTCAATCAGTCGTTCAGCTAGTTCAACCGCCCCTGGATGTGTAAATCCGGCAAAGATCACATGTTCGAGTTGCCTAAGCTGCTCTGCAACCTTTTCTGCGATGTGCGGATGTGAATGTCCATGAATATTAACCCACCAGGAAGAAATTGCATCAATGTATTTTTTTCCATCTTCTGCTATAAGATAAACACCCTCACCTCTTACAATTGGTATAGGACTTGCAGCATTTTGCATTTGAGTGTAAGGATGCCAGATCAGCTCCCTGTCGCGTTCAGCTAAAGATTTTTTGGCCATTTTTCTTTTAATAAATCAACAACTCGCTGGTCCGTCGGAAAAGTAACATCGTGAACAGTAATTTCATTCAGATCCTTCCATCTAAATGCTTGTAAAATATCTCCTTCTGTGTCAAAATCATAAGGTAAATCTTTAAAATTAAGCTGTAATTCAGCTTTAGGAGTAACAAGATAATAGACACTGATAACCTGACTATCATTAAATGCCGACTGAATAAAAAAATCGGTTGTATAAAAATGTTCGATTACATCCACATCTACATTACACTCTTCAATAAATTCTCTTCTCAAACCTTCGATAAGTCCTTCACCATATTCCAGTCCACCGCCAGGAAACTTACAGAACCTAAATCCATATTCTTCTTCATCACTCAATAATATCTGTTTCTGATCATTGATCAGCAAACCATAAACCCGAACATTGAAATTATACATCTTAAGTAAAATGTTTTTGATTTTTTGTTACATTCTCTGTAGTCCAGACTATATCAACACGTTTATTTTCAGACCTAACGGCACAGGCAGGCATTCTGCAATAATGACAACATTCAGGCATACATGGATCAGCATGTATAAAGAATTCCATAGTGGAATTTGCTTTATGATTAACGAGGCTATCCACTTCAGATACCTCTTCATGGACCTTACTCAGGTTAAAATAATAAGGGAGGGTGATGTGACAATCGATGTGCAGATCAGGACCATAACGCTGGGTACGAAGATTATGCATGTCAATCCATGACTCTTTACGATGCTCATTAAGTATAGCTATAATCTCATCAGCAGCACCAAAATCAGACTCATCCATTAATCCTGAAACGGATTTTCGAACTAGCTTATACCCACTGTAGATAATGTAAATTCCCACAAGTATAGAAAGAATACTATCAAGGTATGACAATCCGGTAACATAAATCAGAATCAAGCCAGCTACTATCCCAACACTCGTGTATGCATCAGTCTGCAAATGCTTCCCATCAGCATACAATGTCAATGAATTAAACTTCTTACTTTGAGATATAAGGTAATAGCCTAAGCCATAATTGATCATTCCTGCTGCCGCTATAATGAGTGTACCATCCATAAGATCTCTGATCTCATGAGGAAAAAAAAGATTGTAAGCTGATTTAAAACTGATCAGTATTCCAGCAATTACGATCAGACTTCCTTCAATGAATACAGAAAAGAATTCGACTTTTCCATGCCCATAGGGATGATTTGAATCACGGGGCTGAGCAGCCACATAGATGCTGTAAAAAGCAAAGAGACCAGCTAAGATATTGACGATACTTTCAGCTGCATCAGTCAGGATTGAATTTGATGAAGTAATAAAATACGCTGTAAACTTGGCAAGCATCAGTAAAACACCAACGACAAGTGATATTAATATAACTTTCTTTTGAGTTTGCAAACCAGGTCCTTTTAAAACGTAAATTTATGTATAAGAACAGAGCAATTAATAAAATAATCGAAATATAAGCGTCATTTATCTTTAATTTTTGCATTGGACTGGCATGTTCCTATATTTGCCGTAATTATGAGCACATTATCAAACAGAATTAACAATTTATCCGAGTCTGCCACTATTAAAATGGCTAAAATGGGCCGGGAACTAGCAGCAAAAGGAGTAGACGTTATCAGCCTGAGTTTAGGTGAAACCGACTTTTACACACCTGATTTTGTTAAAGAAGCAGCGAAAGAAGCTATTGACAAGAACTTTTCTTATTACACTCCTGTTGCAGGTTATCCTGAACTACGTAAGGAAATTGCAGCAAAACTTAAGCGTGAAAATAACCTGGATTATGACTTTGACCAGGTTGTAGTATCCACAGGTGCTAAACAATCCCTTGCCAATGCAATTCTATGTGTTGTAAATCCGGGCGAAGAGGTGATTATACCCACTCCATATTGGGTATCCTATTCTGAGCTTGTAAAGCTTGCGGAAGGTGAATCTGTATTTATTAATACAACTCTAGAAAGCGACTTCAAAATTACTCCTGAAGAACTTGAGGCAGCAATCACTCCAAAAACTAAGTTATTTATGTTTTCTTCACCAAACAATCCAACGGGCAGTGTTTACACCCGTGAGGAACTTGCCGGTTTAGTGAAAGTTTTTGAAAAGTATCCTAATATATATATCATATCTGATGAGATCTATGAGCATATCAATTTCCTGAATGCGCATGAATCTATCGCACAATTTCCATCGATAAAGGACCGTGTAATCATTATCAACGGACTATCTAAAGCTTATGCAATGACAGGTTGGAGAATCGGTTATTCAGTAAGTAATAAAGAGCTTGCTAATGCATGTGATAAACTTCAAAGCCAAATCACGTCAGGTACCTGTTCAATTACTCAAAAAGCAGGTATTGCGGCGTATGCGGGCGGACTAGATACCATCCATGAAATGAGAGCTGTGTTTAAAGAACGTCGTGACCTTGTTTATGGTTTATTGAAAGATATTCCTGGCTTGAAAGTTAACCTACCGGGAGGCGCGTTTTATTTCTTCCCAGAAGTTAGTTCATTCTTCGGTAAGACCACACCTGATGGCGCTATAATTAAAAATGCTGAAGACCTGTCACTGTATCTGTTAAACACCGGACATGTTGCAACAGTTAGTGGCGATTCATTTGGCGATCCTAACTCGATCCGACTTTCATATGCAGCCGCTAACGAAAAGCTGATTGAAGCAATGAAACGCATAAAGGCTGCTTTAGGAGCTTTAAAATAATATTTTGCTTTAAAAACCGGGTAAAGCACCCGGTTTTATATCCCTTAGCCCCCAATGACAGATATCTTCGAAAAATTCAACTCATTGAATATTATGATCATTGGAGATGTGATGATAGATAGCTATATCTGGGGGAAGGTAGAACGTGTTTCACCTGAAGCGCCCGTTCCGGTAGTTAAAGTGAGTAATACAGAAAACCGTCTGGGAGGAGCTGCAAACGTTGCTCTAAATGTTCAGTCATTAGGAGCTAAGCCCTTCATTTGTGCAATTATTGGAGAAGATAAAGCTGGAGAAGAATTTTTGTCACTCCTCAGAAATCAAAATCTTTCAGAGTTGGGGATATTGAAGATTAAAGATCGTCCTACAACCGTTAAAACCAGAATCATAGCACATAATAAACAGATAGTTCGGGTCGATGCAGAAACCGATGAGAATATCTCGAAAATTGAAACCGAATTGATCATTGGAATGATCAAAAAAACGCTTGCTGACCAAAAAATTGATGCCATTATCTTTCAGGACTATGATAAGGGCTTGATTACTGAAAATTTAATCAGTCAAGTAGTAAAATTAGCGGATGAAGCAGGAATAATTACGGTTGTAGATCCTAAAAAACGAAATTTTCATTCCTATAAAGGTGTTCATCTTTTTAAACCGAATTTAAAAGAACTACAGGATGGTTTAAAGATAGCCATCAATCCAAGAATAAAAGAGCAGGTAGAAAATGCCATCAGCAAATTGAAAACTCAACTTGGCGCGCGTGCAGTGATGCTTACACTCTCTGAACATGGGGTTTTTATTCAATCTGATCTGGGCAAGCGTCATATTCCCGCACACAAGCGTGACATTGCTGATGTTTCGGGTGCAGGGGATACGGTAATTGCTACGGCAGCGCTATGCCTTGCAGCTGGAATAGATGAATTTAAGTCTTCAGAAATAGCCAACCTGGCTGGCGGACTTGTATGCGAACATGTAGGAGTAGTACCTATTAATAAAGCAAGATTACTAGAAGAAAGCAGGAAACTGTAATTTGTGATGTCAGTTACCCGTTGTCAGTTACCTGGAACAACAAGATATTCTTAAACAAACTCTATCACTGAAATCAGATCAGACATCTGTCTTCAGACCTCAAACATCTGTTCTCAGACATCAGACCTCAGACTTCAGACCTCAGACATCTGTTCTCAGACCTCAGACCTCAGACTTCAAACCTCAGACATCAGGTAACTGATAACTGTTAACAGGTAACAGGTAACTGGTAACAGGTAAAAAAAACCTACTTACTCCTAATCGCCTCCACCGGGTCAAGCCTTGACGCATTAAATGCAGGAATAAATCCAGATATTAAGCCGATAGCTGTAGAAAGTATAATAGTGAGAATAACCTTACTTATATCTACAATAATATTAAGATCAAAGAAGGTTTTAGACACGAATGCCAGAATGAAAACGATAATCAATCCGATAAAGCCCCCCATAAGACATAAAAGCACAGATTCTATAAGAAACTGAAACATAATGAAATAATTCTTAGCCCCCAGGGATTTCTGAATTCCAATGATATTGGTTCGCTCTTTAACAGAAACAAACATGATATTGGCAATCCCAAATCCACCAACCAGAATTGAAAATCCTCCAATAAAGGCTCCAGCGAAATCAATAATTCCAAAAAGCTGATCTAGTTGAGCGGTAAGGACGGTAGTTTTATTAAGTGAAAAATCGTCATCATCAGCAGGTGAAAGTCGGTGTATAGAGCGCATAGTACCCTTTAATTCACTTTCAAGCTCATTAACAGAAATATTTTCCCTGCCTTTAACAGTGATTTGTGGGCCATATCGTTCATCTTCCACTTTTATGACTCCTTTTGCAAAATTCAACGGTATAATAACGGTTTTATCTACTGAAATTCCGAGCATATCTTCACCTTCTTCTGTAAATACTCCGATAATAGTCACTTTTCTTCCAAAAACAGTAATAATCTTTCCTATTGGATCCTGATTAGGAAATAAACCATCAGCAATAGAATAACCGATAATCGCAATTGGCCTTCCACTTTTTGACTCCGAATCTGTAAAATATCTTCCTGATTCAAAATCAAATATCCCGACTTTATAATAATCATGGGAGACGGCAGAAATCTGGGCACCTTCAATACTATTATTCTTGTATTTTATTGTCCGATTGCCTACACTTATCACATAAGAAATCCCTTCTGCATTCATTAAACGCTCATTAAGCTTATCAAAATCACGCAAGCTTGGCTGAGGTCTGCTGATATATTTCCACCAGGGAAAATCTGGACCACCAACCCATGGCCATTTTTGAATGTAAATAGTATTACTTCCTAACTTTTCGACG
>JBIIRT010000041.1:0-23209 GCA_044341405.1 Daejeonella sp.
AGTGCAATTTTTCGAAACAAATGACAAAATGATTTTGAGGTCATTTTGCCATTTGACAAAGTAGTGCAACCTTTGGTTTACTATGACGAAAAATTACACACAACTAAGTTTGGTACAAAGGTATCATATTCAATCCTTATGGAAACCAATTAACTAATTCTTAAACCAGGTCATGGTTTGCAAATAGTTTGCACAGGATAGTAAAAATGGGTCAAAAACAGCCTTCCAGAGTAGCCCAGATGGTTAGATTATTTGTCTGTTAAAAACATGCTTCGAACGATGGAAATAACTATTTTATCTGAAAATTTATTTTAAATGGATAACAGTGATTCTATAATCATAAAAAAAGCCGTTCATGTTTATGAACGGCTTTTTCATTTAGAGAAAATTTATTTTTTCTCTGGAAGCAATACCATCCTAATAAAATTATCAGGACTCAGACGATATTGAGCTGTCGCTTTTAGCGCTTCCGGATTAAGCTCCTTTAAAGATTCAAGATAAGTTAATACCTGTTTTGGGTCTTCTTCATTTTGAAGTTGATTGGTAAGATAACCTAACCAGAAACCATTATCCTTAAGCTGTGTTTCGGTTGAGCGGGTTTCCTCAGCTATGAATTTTTCAATATCACTTGCAAGGGCACCATTCACTCTGATTTTATTTATTTCATCAAGTGTTGAACTGATTAATTTCTCAACATTTTCAGGGGCACATCCAAAAGAGATGTTAAAGGTATAGCGTCCTTTTGGAAACTTGGTGTAAGAAGCACGTGCTCCAACGCCATAGACACCGCCCTCATCTTCACGCAGGCGCTCAATCAATTTAATAGTTAATACTGAGCCCAAAGCATCTAATTGATTATTATGTTTTTCGCTCCAGGTATAATCACCGCTGAATACAAGCCGAACACTTGCCTTTGGCTCCTGACCTTTATAGATTTTTTTATCAATTTTACCGCCTGGAATCTGAATTCCCAGCTCTTTTGCAGTTTCTTTACGGTTAGTTGATGGAAGAGAACCTAGATACTGCTCAAGCAAAGGTTTAAATTCCTCTGGTTTAAAATTTCCTACGAAAATGAAAGTAAAGTCACTTGCATCAGCAAAGCGATCTTTATAGATCTCGAATGCGCGATCCAGACTTACCTGATTTATTTTTTCAATTGATGGGCCTGTTCTGCGGACATTGTAATTACCAAGAATAGCAGCTACAGAATCTGCAAACACGCTATTTGGATCGTTTCCTCTATTTGCTAATCCACCCTTTTGCTGTGCAATCAGACCTTTAAAGGTTTCAGCATCTTTGCGGGGTTGAGTGAAATAGAGATACGTTAATTGCAATGCAGTTTCAATGTCTTTCGGACTTGTTGAACCTGACAGTCCTTCAAACCGATCAGTTAGGTATGGAAATACTGAAGCTTTTTTCCCAGTCAGTAATTTTGGAAGCTGAACAGAATTAAAGTCTCCTAGTCCGCCATTTCTTATAATCGTAGTGGCATATAGTGCTGATTGAAAATCAGCATCACTGTACAATGAAGTTCCCCCCGCGCTGAATGCAGAAAAACTTATTTCATCGTTTTTGAAATCGGTTGGTTTAAGAATCACTTTTATACCATTGCTTAATTTAAACTCAGTAATTCCAAGCTCAGGTATTTTAGATTCTGAAGTGACTTTACCACCACTTAGTTTTGCAGACAATAACGGTTTGTTTGAAACCTGATCGACATAGGCACTGATATCACTTGTTTTTGCGCTGCTGATCCAGCTTTCAATTTTGGCTTCATCTGGCAAATTTGCTTTATCCTTTTCTGGGCCCATCATAATCACATCGCGATTAACATCCGTGATATACTTTTTGGCTAGGCCATTCACATCACTTAGATTAATTTCTCCAATCATGGAATTGGCCATTTTGAATTCATATTCAATACCCGGACTAGCTTCCTGCTCAAGGAAATGACGAAGATATTCGTTTACCAGACTTTCGGAAGGTGTCTTGTCTTTCTCTTTGAAGGAAGACTCCATATTGGTCAGGTATGATTGTTTTGCACGATCCAGTTCAGTTTGTGTAAACCCAAAACGCTGTACCCGTTCTGTTTCAGTTAGAATGGATTTAAACCCTCTTTCCATTTCTCCTGGTTTTGCCACAACGAACACATTGTACATATCAAGACCGGCTAAAAAGCCACTTATATTAGCTCCTGCCTGTAAAAAAGGAGGATCAGCTTGTTTGCTCATATCGGCAAAACGATTGCCAATCATAGAGTTAAAAAGGGATCTTAAAATGCTGTTTTTATAGTCGTTGGTTGTGATAAGTTTCGTTTCAGGATGCTTAATCATCACCTGTGCTACACTGACAGGGAATTCTTTGTCGGTTACTGCCATGAACTGATTTTTATTCAATAATGAAATTGAATATTGGGTTCTCTGACGTGGCTTCGCCGGATTTTTTAGATCAGAGAATTTTGCCTTAATGGTTTGTTCCATCGCATCAACATCAATATCACCTACAACGATCAAGGCCTGCAAATCCGGACGATACCAATCCTGATAGAATTGTTTAATAGTTTCGGCAGAGAAATTTTTCAATACTTCTTCTGTACCAATAGGAAGGCGGTCTGAATAACGTGAATTATTGAAAAGCATCGGGAGGTACTGATCCTGCATACGCTGTTGAGCGCCTTTTCCCAATCGTTTTTCTTCCAATACAACTCCACGTTCCTTATCAATTTCTGCAACATCTAGCGTTGCATCCTGCGCCCAGTCGCGCATGATCTGAATTCCATTTTTCAGTACTTCAGGATCATCAGATGGAATTGGAAGCTGATATACGGTTTCATCAAAACTTGTATAGGCATTTAGATCTGCACCAAAACGTACTCCTGCTTTTTGAAGATAATTAACCAGGTCGTTTTTTGGGAAATTTTTTGTGCCATTAAAGCCCATGTGTTCCATAAAATGTGCAAGACCCCGCTGGTTATCATTCTCCATTATTGAGCCTATCTTATTTGCCAGGTATAGCTGAACCCTATTTTTGGGTTCAATATTTTTCCTGATATAATAGGTAAAACCATTTGGAAGTTTACCAGTTCTTACTGCAGGATCCAAGGGAATTACATCTGCAGAATTTTGCTTGGAAGCAGCAGCTGGATTCTTACTTTTGGCGGCAGTTTGAGCATTTAAAGCACCAGTAAAAGCAAGAAGTACCGCTACCACGAGGGCAAGTACTTTGTTGTTTATATTTTTCATTTTTAAATTGGTTTATAATTGGATTCCAAAAATACGAAAAGTTACACCTTGATTATAATTTTTCTACTGTACATCCACCAAAGGATACCAAGCCAAATCACAATAAAAGTTACTGCACCTGCAAGGGATGCATTAATTGGTGAAAAGTAAGGACTATAGAATGATTCATAGAGCCATTCACGGGAGGTTAATACAGTACCATCAGGCATATTAACCTTAATCATTGTCAGAATTCTTGGAATTAGTCCGGAAAGGAAAAACACCGTTATTGCATTGATGCCATACACAACAAATGGCGTTGTACCTTTTTTAAAACCCTGTACATCAATCAGCCAATAACATAATGCAAGTCCGATGCTAGCAAGTCCGCCAGCATAAAGCACAAACGAGCTAGTCCACAGTGCTTTATTGATAGGGAAGCAGAGATCCCATATTAATCCGAGAATGACTGCTAAAATTCCAATGGAAAACATCCATGAAATTTTCACACTCTCTTCTTTGTCTTTACGCTTTAGCCAGGTACCGATCAGAAGTCCGAAGATTCCGGTTCCTATTGCCGGAAGAGTGCTAAATATGCCTTCAGGATCCCATGTTTTTGCAGAACGCCATAAGTGTGCTTCTGTCAGTAGGGTTCTGTCAAGCCATGCACCCAAATTAGTTTCTTTTTCAAGATTGGCAAATCCTACTCCCGGAACTGGAATCAGCGTCATCATTGCCCAATAGGCAAGGAGGATACCGATTAAAATTCTAAGCTGAGTTTTCGGACTTGTTTTTATAAAAATAACCGCGGTAATGAAGAAAACAACAGCTATCCGCTGTAAAACTCCGGGAATCCGAACTGTTTGGAATGCTTCCATAGGGTCTGTAAATACTTTTGGGAAGAGGTTTAGAAACAAGCCTAATCCAAATAATATGAGAGCTCTTTTTAAAGCAGTAAAAATAAGCTTTGAGTGACTCATGTGTCCTTTTTTACTACCAAGTGCATAGCTGATAGAAACTCCAACAATAAATAAAAAGAAAGGAAAGATGAGATCTGTTGGTGTACATCCATGCCATTCTGCATGTCTTAGGGGGGCATAGATATGCGCCCAACTACCGGGATTATTGACCAGAATCATTGCTGCTACAGTCAGTCCCCTGAAAACATCAAGAGATAATAGTCTGGCCGGAGATTGTTGAAGAATAGAAGGTTGCGACATGAGTTTATTGATAAATCAGTCTTAAATCTGCACTTTTTTATTATAATAAAAAAGTGATTGCCTCATTTAATAATCAGGCTAAGAGATTGTTTATTACTTGGGGTAAGCCATCGGACAAAGCGTTTTCTTAGAGTTTTTGCGCCAAAACTTTGAGAGCTGTTTCGTCCTTGTTTTCTAAACTCAACTGTAAAAGCTGATTTTTAAGATCATCGCTGATGGCCTGGTATTTTTTCTGGCCATACAGATTTTTCATCTCATTTGGGTCATTTTTCAGGTCATAAAGCTCCCAGAAATCTTTATGCTCATAAAAACGGATGAGTTTGTAGCGACTTGTTCGTATCCCAAAATGCTTTAAAACACTGTGTTCGCCAGGATATTCATAAAAGTGGTAATATGCTGAATTTCTGATGCTAACATTAACATTTTTGAATAGTGGCACCATTGATTTGCCCTGAATTTCTTTTGGTATGGCCAGACCGGCAATCTCTAAAAATGTAGGTGCAAAGTCAACATTAGATATGATCTGATTTGAAACGGTACCCGGTTTTATCATACCTGGATATCTGATGATCAAAGGAGTACGCATTGATTCTTCGTACATAAATCGTTTGTCGAACCAGCCATGTTCACCCATATAGAATCCCTGATCTGAGGTATAAACTACAATCGTATTTTTTGTGAGGTTGCTTTTATCAAGATAGGTTAATATTTTACCAATGTTACGGTCGAGAGAAAGTGTAGTGCTGTAATAATCCTTCATATACCGCTGGTATTTCCATTCTGTTAATTCTTTTCCCTCTAGTTTTCTTTTCTTCAGATCCTCATCTATTTTATCATAATAGGTATTCCATTTTAACCGTTGGTCAGGATTCATACGGGCGAGAAAAGAAGCCGCGAGCGCATCGGGTTCACTCTTCATTTTGAGGTCATAGCCAAGTTTCATAGTCTTTTCTATCGACATATCCTGCATTCCAGCTGCTATTCGGTTGGTATATGGATCATAAAAATTTTTAGGCAGCGGGAAATTGACCTGATCAAATTTACCTAGATCCTGAACATCAGGCATCCAAGTACGGTGAGGTGCTTTTTCGCCAACGACCACGAAAAAAGGTTTTGAAGCATCGCGTTTCTCCAGAAAATCAATGGTAAGATCTGTGATCACATCCGTAGCATAGCCTTCCTTTCGGGTGGTATCACCTTGCATATTAATCAAATCGGGATTATAATATTGTCCTTGTCCGGGGAAAATGTTCCAGTAAGTAAATCCCTGTGGGTAAGAAACCAGGTGCCATTTACCAATCCATGCAGTTTGAAATCCAGATTGTTTAAGGCGAGCAGGAAAAACATCCTGAGAGGCATCGAACCTATCCCTGTTATTACGCATTCCATTCATGTGACTATACTTTCCGGTTAGTAACACTGCCCGGCTTGGACCACAAATAGAATTTACAACAAAGGCGCGTTTAAATAGTGCCCCTTCTTTGGCCAGTCGGTCGATATTAGGAGTTACACCATATTTGGAGCCATATGCGCCGATTGTAGAAATAGCATGATCATCTGTCAGAATGATGATGATATTAGGCTTTGAATCCTGCTGTCCAAAGGCTGCTGAGCAAATTGAAAAAAAGCAAATCAGAAGGAAAATCGTTTTCCTCATATTGTCTGTTGGTAATGGTTTAGTATTTCCATCTAACAAAAGCTTCCATTGCTTCGTATTCTGCTAAGCCCAGTTTATCGTATGCTTTTGCAGTTTCGCGGGTGCGATCTTCGGCACGGACCCAAAACTCCCTGGCATCATCACCTGGAAAGACCGGTCTGTCTTTTTGCGACTGATGCTTAAAAATAGCTAAGCGTTTGCGTTCAACCTCCTGAGGAGACAAGGGAACGGCCATTTGAATTTCATGAGTTTCAAACTCATGCCATGCTCCCCGGTAAAGCCATAACCAGCAATCTTTAATCCATTCCCTATCTTTTAAACGCTTAAGTGCCTCAATGATGATATTGAAACATACTTTATGAGTACCATGCGGGTCGGCAAAATCGCCGGCTGCAAAGATTTGATGCGGTTTAATTTTTTCGAGCAGCTCCATTGTGATCTTGATATCAACCTCTGAAACCGGATTTTTATGTGTTTTACCTTTATCATAAAAGGGCAATGACATAAAGTGAATTTGCTCATCACGAAGACCGGCAAAACGTGCGCCACTAATTGCTTCTCCTTTTCGTATCAGTCCTTTTAAAATCTGAATCTCGGAGGTATCCGATTGATTGGGTTGTTTTGTTCCCAGAAAATTCCGCATGGACGAATACAGATCATCCAGTTTTTGGGTATCTAAGCTAATAGATTTACTAAAATCACGCGCAAACTCTAAAAATCGGAGCGCATCGTCATCCCAAACGGCGGTGTTACCTGAAGTCTGGTAGGCTACATTGACATCATGACCCTGATCTACCAGGCGAATAAATGTTCCGCCCATTGAGATGACATCATCATCCGGATGGGGAGAGAAGATAATGACCCGCTTTTTATCAGGAACTGCCCGTTCAGGCCTTTGTGAATCATCAGCATTGCCTTTACCTCCTGGCCAGCCGGTGATGGTATGCTGAATTTTATTGAAAATGTGAATATTGATGTTGTACACCGGACCCTTTTCCGTTGCCAGTTGAGCCATTCCATGGTTATTATAAT
Organism: Daejeonella sp.; assembly: GCA_044341405.1. GTDB lineage: Bacteria > Bacteroidota > Bacteroidia > Sphingobacteriales > Sphingobacteriaceae > Daejeonella. The sequence continues at coordinate 7,131 of JBIIRT010000041.1, forward strand.
CTTCTTCGGTAAGCTTTAATATTGGTTTACCAAGGGTATTAGCAAGCCAAATCACCGCTTTTTTCACCATAAGGTCATCCCATGTACAATCTTTAACAAGCCATGGCGTATTGAATCGGGTAAGATCGGATGCCGCATCCTGATCAAGAATAAACTCTACGTTTTCTGAAAGCTGAAGATAAGTTGCAGGCACTTCGGAAGAGATCTTTCCTTCTACTGCTTTTTTAATGATTGATGCTTTTTTAAGGCTCCAAGCCATCAAAATGATTTCTCTTGCTTTGAAAATTGTACCGATACCCATGGTTATCGCCTTGGTTGGCACATTCTCTTTTCCTCCAAAGTCGCGTGACGCATCACGTCTGGTCAGATCATCTAGCGTTACCAGTCTGGTACCTGAATTTGGTGCAGAACCAGGCTCGTTAAATCCGATGTGTCCTGTACGGCCAATTCCTAGTATCTGAAGGTCAAGACCACCCAGATCAGTGATCTTTTTTTCATACTCCAGGCAGAAGCCTTGGATAGTTTCGATAGACAGTGTTCCATCCGGGATGTGAACATTAGCCATATCAATATCAATATGGTTGAATAGATTTTCTTTCATGAAAATCACATAGCTCTGAGGAGATGTGGGTTTCATTGGGAAATATTCATCAAGGTTAAATGTGATTACATTCTTGAAGCTTAGACCTTCTTCTTTATGAATTCGTACCAATTCTTTGTAAACTCCAATAGGCGTGGCACCCGTTGCAAGTCCGAGAATTGCCTGCTCTCCAATTTTTTGTTTTCTAATGATTAGATCAGAAATTCGTCGTGCAACTTTTTTTGCAGCGGTTTCTTCATCTGGATAAACTGTAACAGGAAGTTTTTCGAAGCGGGTTTCTTCAAGTAAATTTAATCTTGCCATGAGAGGGTCAGACTTTTTTAGGTAAGAAGCAAATATAATTACAAATTCATTATGCTGGGAAACTTCTCAAAATATATTGGAAGGGAAACGTATTTTTAAGTATTTTTCTCATTTTTCATTATGTCACAAATGATTATGGGATTAGTTTGGATATATGATGTAATCGGATCATGAAGATATGTTGGTTTGATGAAATGGGGACTAGTTAGTGGTTTGAGTTCGATGTAAGGAAGGGTAAAATAATGCGGTTATAACCCATCAGAAAAGCTCTGGTTAACAATAATTTGTTTTTTGAAACCAATACCCTGTGTTATAGGTCAGTTCAGCCCTTTCCTCCGAAGTATTTCCGGCAAGAAATCGTTGTCATTCCAGCGACAGCTGGAACCTCTTTCGGTAAGGTTTATTTTATCCTGAGATACTGAAGAGCGCGCAATTTCCTTATTTAGTTTCTCAAATAATTGATATATAGTATTTTATCTTTAATCAAAATTGTTAATAATTGTTTTTTAAGTCTTATTCTGCCAAAATTATATTTCTTAAAATTTAATACCGCTCATAGCCGCGGAGGCCTATTTACTTTTTTCGGTGTTAGTTTTTATTTTCAAAGGCCCTCAAGCTGCTTCGCGGTTTCCTTGATGAAAAAGTAACCCAAAAATCAATACAAAACGAAGCTTCCACCGCTAAAGGCCATACACCCGGCCCGCCGTTTTGTCCTCCCCCCACTTGAAAAATTCTGGTTCATTTTAAATTAATTTCTCATTATCGAGATTCGAAGATTACTAAAATTAACGTTAGATGTTTAGGGATGTTCATCTATTAACGGCTGCGTACAGGGCTGTGAAAGTCGCTACTATGGAAATTAATCAATTTACCGCCCTGTCCGATGCCGCAAAAAGTACATGAATGTCATTGCAAGACAATAAGCTGTGATTCTGCTAATTAACTCAATTTTTTTCGGGGTGAATATGAATTTTTAAATTTGGAAATCAGTAGTGTCAAGGGAAATTGTAATTGTAATATAAAAGATCAAATTCTTTACTCATAATTATTCTCTCTACTTTTCCTGCAGCAGAAAAGTAGCAAAATGCCGCCGCTGCACCTGATGCTATAAAAGTTAATGCTTTGGCCTGGACTGTGCATGCCGCACCAGCTGAGGCGGAGGAAAAAAGTTAACGTAGATTTTGTGCTTAGGCCAAAGCTTATGGACAGTCTGGTTGGTTTAGGTAAAATTTTGCAGATTTCAAGGCAGTGAAACTATAAAAACGATTCTAAACTTAAAGGGGGGCTTGCTTTGTATCGGACTCTTAAAAACACACTTCGTGCAATGTAAATGATCATTTTATCTGATATTTTATTTTTGCCAGACACTATTGATTTGGAAATCCATTGATCAATCATGTAATGATTAGGCTATTGATGATCACGTTGGCATTGAAAATCGCCAGGAAAACAATGATCTCCCAAAAATCGCTACTAGTGGACCTGTTTCAAATAGGATAGGTTGATTGTGGGCGACTGAATTAAAGTAGTTTTATTCCCAAACTCAGGTGGAATAAATTCTGCTTCTGACTATACTTTTCGCTCTGACTTACATTACTCAGGCCGGCTTCATAGCGTAGGTCTAGGGTGAAATTGCCCAGGTCAAACCCGCTTCCTGCTTGCAACCCGAGGGTTTGTTTTTTATAATTTCCAAAATCACTTACTCCCTGATATGCCGAGGCGAATGTGGTATTTTCATCAATAATAAAGGAGATTACCGGCCCTGCCATAAAGCGGAGGTTGAACTTTTTAGGGCCAATTTTAGTGCCAAGTAATAAAGGAAGATCCAGACTCGTAAATTTAACATTTCCCTTCGCGCTTATATCAGTACCATTATTGTCTTCGATCTGCACGAATTCATTTCCTTTACTGCCCAGATATAGTTCTGGTTGAAAATAAATCCCAGCAGCCCCAACTCTTGAAAATATTCCGGCCTGGTAACCCTTAACACTGTTTTGATCAGTAAGGTCATTTTTAGTCTTTAAGGATGAATAGTTCACGCCTCCTTTAATGCCAAATGTGAAGGAAGGTAATTGTGCCATTGCTGTCATACCTGCAACTATAAAAAGCAAAGCGGCGAGTATTAGCTTTTTCATATTCAACACTTTTTTTAATTCGTAATTCGTAATTCGTAATTTTTAATTCGTAATTGTTTACCCGTAATTCGTAATTCTTTATCCGTAATTGTTTATCCGTAATTCGTAATTTTTAATTCGTAATTCTTTTAATATACGAATTAGCTTGAAATTTGTCGCGATAAACTTTAATTTTGGGAAAATCTAAAGCATGGCAGAGATCAGTATCAGTAGTTCAGACTGGGATCGTTTAAAGTTAAAAGTTAAACGAAAATATAATAATCTTAGTGAAGAAGATCTGGCGTATCAGCAGGGTCAAGAGGAAGAATTGATTGTAAGACTGATGAGCAGATTAAAACGCAATCGCGAGTATATTGTCTTCACTCTGAAAAAAGGCATGCTTCATCTCGATACCAATCGGTTATAATCGCCTGTATTTTCACCTTGAATCTTCCCTCTATAAATAATAAAGGAAGGATTTTTGTATCTTTAAATTATTCCAATTTTAAGATATGATTAATTCTTTCAAGCCAGGCTCTTTAAGATTAAAACTCAAGAAAGTAGTATTACCCGGTGTTTTAATAGTCGCAATTTTCTCCTTTTCTTTTGTTGAGGATCTATTTCAGGTATCCAAGAACCTAGACATATTTGCTGCTATCTACAAGCAATTGAGCATTAATTATGTTGATGATGTTAATTCTTCAGAATTGATGAAAAATGGCATTGATGCAATGCTGGAAGAATTAGATCCTTACACTGAATACATTCCTGAAGCTGAAATTGAAGATTATAAACTAAAATATGTTAGTACTCAGTATGGAGGTATAGGAGCCACTATTTCAAATAGAGGGGGTAAAGTCATAGTTGCTGAGCCCTATGCTGGTTTCCCGGCACAGAAAGCAGATATTAGAGCCGGAGATGAATTCCTGGAAATCAATGGTATTTCCCTTAAAGGGAAAAGCAATGAGCAGGTAAGTTCCATGTTAAAAGGTTCAAAGGGTACTGCTGTTAAGCTCCAGATTCAGCGTCCGGGAATGCCGAAGCCAATGGATTTAAACCTGACCCGAGAAGAAATAAAACAAAATAATGTTCCTTATTATGGCATGCTTTCGAATAATATTGGATATATCAAACTCGATAAATTTCTTGAAAACTCGGCTCAAGAGGTAAAAGATGCCTTAGCAGAACTCAAGAAAAATAACATTAACGGACTAGTACTGGATCTTCGGTTCAATGGTGGAGGTATCCTTCAGGAGGCAGTTAAAATCGTGAATCTCTTCGTTGATAAAGGCGTTACTGTTGTGATTCAAAAAGGACGGAATCGTGAAAAGTCAATCACCTACAACACATTCAATAACCCACTTGAGCCAACTCTCCCCCTTGTTATTCTGGTTAATAATCGTTCAGCATCGGCATCAGAGATTGTTGCAGGATCATTGCAGGATCTAGACCGGGCGGTTGTTATCGGACAGCGCAGTTTTGGTAAAGGCTTGGTACAACAAACTTTCAATCTTCCTTACAACAGTCTGGTAAAAGTAACTGTAGCCAAATATTACACTCCTTCAGGCAGATGCATACAGGCGTTGGATTACACGCACCGTGATACAGAAGGCATGGTTGTTAAGGTAGCCGACTCGCTTATTACGGAATACAAGACTAAATCTGGAAGATCAGTTTACGATGGTAGCGGAATTTTTCCTGATGTTTTTATAAAGCCTGTGCGTTATAGTCTAATCGCACAAAGTCTGGCCTCAAAGTATCATATTTTTGATTATGCAACACAGTACCGAAATCTAAAGACAAGCATTAGCGATCCCAAAAGTTTTAGGCTTAACGATGGTGAATACAATGAATTTATTGCATTTCTTTCTAAGCGAGACTACAGTTATGATACTAAAGTAGAACGATTATTAAATGAGTTACGCGAAGAAGCAGATAAAGAGAACAAAATCGCAGAGTTGAAACCGGAATTCGACGCGCTAAAAGTTAAAGTATCCCTCAGTAAGAAAAATGATCTGATTATATTTAAATCGGAGATCAAGAGGATTCTTGAAAGTGAAATAGTATCCAGGTATTATTTTGAAAAAGGCAGACTTGAACAAAATTTCCAGTATGACCATGAGCTGACCGAGGCGCAAAAGGTTCTATCTGATAAATCAGTCCTGGCTTCTATACTTAATGGGGAAGGAACTTTTAAATCTATTGGAAAGCCGGGAGAGGATTACTCTGTAAATTTAAAGTAGAAATTTACCAATTAACAATTAACAATTAACAATTACGAATTACGGATTACGAAAAAATAATTACGAATTACGGATAAACAATTACGAATTGCTTGTATACAGGTGACAGATAACAGACAACTATTTGTAGGTCAGTCCCATATTATAAAGCATAAACGCCCATTTATCAACTTGTTCTTCTATGATTTTTGTTGTTGGTTTCCCTGCTCCGTGACCCGCATTGGTTTCGATTCTAATTAGTGCGGGGCTCGCGCCCTTATGAAATTCCTGTAATCTTGCTGCAAATTTGAATGAGTGTGCCGGCACTACACGATCATCATGATCAGCGGTTGTAATCAATGTGGCAGGATAGGAAACACCCGGTTTCAGCGCATGATAAGGAGAGTATTTGATCAGGTATTCAAACATTTCTTTTGAATCTTCCGCTGTTCCATAATCGTATGCCCATCCTGCTCCGGCGGTAAACTTATTATACCTAAGCATGTCAAGTACACCAACAGCCGGCAGAGCAACTTTAAAAAGTTCAGGACGCTGACTCATTACAGCACCCACAAGGAGTCCGCCATTTGATCCACCAGATACGGCTAAATATTCCTTTGAAGTATATTTATTACTGATCAGGTATTCGGCTGCTGCGATGAAATCATCAAATACATTCTGTTTGTTCATTTTAGTTCCGGCCAGGTGCCATTTTTCACCATATTCCCCTCCTCCCCGAAGGTTAGGTACGGCATAGATTCCGCCCTGTTCAAGTAAAATGATATTTGAAGTGCTGAACGCCGGTGTGAGGCTGACACTAAATCCACCATAACCATAAAGAAGCGTGGGATTTTTACCATTTAGCTCAATTCCCTTTTTATGCGTGATAATCATAGGGATTTTTGCTCCATCCTTGGAAGTATAAAAAACTTGTTTTGATACAAAATTCGAGGGGTCGAACTTCACTCCTGATTTCTTATATTCTATAGACTGCCCGTTGGCGATAATGTATTTAAAAATTGTTGGCGGGTAGATGTAAGATGTGAAGGTATAGTACAATTCTTTTTCTGATTTTTTGGCATAAAATCCGCTTGCTGATCCAACACCAGGAAGAGTAACATTACGTTCCAGATTTCCATCCATATCATATTGCAACACCAGTGAAGTTGCATCTTTAAGGTAATTGGCAAAGATCTTCCCACCTGCGGTGCTTACATTAAGAACGTTATCGGTTTCAGGAATCAGGTCTTTCCAATTTTCAGGACCAGGATTAGAGGCATCAACAGTTACAACTTTATAATTTGGTGCATTCAGATTGGTGAAAATAAAAAGCTTGCTTCCCTGATTGTCAATAATGCTGTGATCCCCTTTAAAGTCGTTAACAACATTTACAATAGGGCTTCCAGGTTTTGAAAGATCCTGAAAATATAGTTCATTTCCTGTGGTAGATTCAGCGGCGGTAATTACCAAAAAACGCTCATCATCTGTAACACCTGCGCCAATGTACCTCCTTTGGGTTTGTTCACCACCAAATACGAGCATGTCTTCTTTTTGTGAACTTCCATTGCGATGAAAATATAATTTATGAAACTGGGTTAAACCCGATAGTTGACTACCTTCTGCAGGTTTGTCGTAACTGCTGTAATAGAAGCCCTCGTTACCCTTCCAGGCAAGACCTGAAAATTTAACATCAATGAGCGTATCTCCAATTATCTCCTGGTTAACCGTATTGAGTGTAATTACCTTTCTCCAGTCCGAACCACCTTCAGAAATCTGATAAGCTGCAATGCTTCCATCTTTACTAAACTCTATTCCGGCAAGTGAAGTTGTGGCATCTTTAGAGAAAGTATTAGGATTCAGAAAAACTTCAGGATTACCTTTTTCCTTTTGCCTGTAAAGCACATACTGATTCTGAAGTCCGTCATTTTTATAAAAGTAAGTAAACGCACCTTCTTTAAATGGGGCAGTAAATTTTTCATAATTCCATAATGTTTCAAGACGGCTTTTAATCGCTGGTCTGAAAGGGATCCGCTTCAGGTAATTTTGAGTGACTAAATTTTCTGCTTCCACCCATGCTTTGGTTTCTGTTGAACGATCATCTTCAAGCCAGCGGTAGGGGTCTTTAACGGTATTACCAAAATAAGTATCAGAAGCATCGATTTTATTGGTTTTAGGATAGGTCATTGTATTGTTATTGGGGCTTGTGTGTTGTGCGTTAACAAAGATTGGAGAAATCAGCAGCAGTGCTGATAGTATGAAAAAAAATGAGGGCTTCATAAGAATTGGTTTTTAGAGATTCAAAAGTACAAGATACTGAGCAAAATATTGCCAATCGTTTTCAATTGTTTTGCAACTAAGGATAAACTGAAAAGATTTTCGAAGAATAAAAATTATGTACTTTTGAGATCATGTCAGCAAATAAAATATATTTCGCATCCGACTTTCATTTTGGGGTTCCCGATCACGCTTTGAGCCGTGAGCGAGAGGATCTTGTGGTAAGCTGGCTTGAAGAAATCAGGAAAGATGCTGCGGAGATCTATCTTATTGGAGATGTATTTGATTTTTGGTTTGAGTATTCAGCAGTGATTCCGAAAGGCTTTATCCGATTTCAGGGTAAACTGGCCGAACTTGCAGACTCAGGAATAAAGATCACCTTGTTTAAAGGAAATCATGATATGTGGATGTTCGATTATTTTGTGAAAGAGCTGGGCATTCAGGTCATTTCTGATGAACTTATTCTGGAGCGAAACGGGAAGAAATTTTATTTGCATCATGGCGACGGACTTGGTCCGGGGGATGCGAAATATAAAATTCTCAAAAAGATTTTCAGAAGTACATTTTGCCAATGGCTTTTTGCGCGTATTCACCCAAATTTTGGCGTTAGAATTGCAAAAAAATGGTCTAAATACAGCCGATTACAAAACAATCAGAAAGAAGAGTTTCAGGATCTCAGCAAAGAATGGCTTGTTAGCTATTGTAAAGAATTATTACTGAAGGAACATTATGATTTTCTGATCTTCGGACACAGGCATTTACCGCTTGACGTTCAGTTAGGGAATAGTCGTTATATCAACCTCGGTGAGTGGATGAACTTTAATTCTTATGCAGTATTTGACGGCGAGAATTTAGAGCTTCGTTACTTTAAAAAATAGGGGTAGCAATAGCAGAGAATCAATTTGCATAATATCCTTTCTATAGTATCAGGTTAAAAATATAATCAAATAAAGCAACCAATTATCCAATTTAAAGGATTTAATTCAGTTTGTAATACAAGTTAAGCCCCCCTTATCAGAAGAACATCAATTTTAATACTTTGACTGACATAAAATCTGCAGTATTTATACCTAAAACAACACGACTGGTCATAAGCTTTGGCCTAAGCACAAAATCTCCGTTAACTTTTTTTCCGCCTCAGCTGGTGCGGTAGGCACAGACCAAGCCTTAGCATTAACTTTAATAGCATCAGGTGCAGCGGCGGCATTTATTCGTTTTTCTCTATTATTTTTAAGGTACTCATGGTCTCGTCGTACCTCCTCGGCATGTTTCTTTTCTGCTGCAGGAAAAGAAAAAAGAATAATTATGAGTAGGAATAAGATAATTAATCTTACAATTTTAATTTACCCTCATACTTGTGATTATCCTTCCACTAAATTTCCAAAAAAGCCGTATTTTTGTATCCTCCTCTAAAAAAGCTTTCTTTTTAGGCTTTTAATAGGTTTTTCAAAATACAGGATGTTACAAAAACTAGAATATATAAAAGAGCGTTGGCAGGAAGTTGAGCGTGAGCTCAGTAATCCGGCAACGATGGGCGACATGAAGCGCTTTGCTCAGCTTAATAAAGAGTACAAAGATCTGACAAAGATCGTTGATGAATATAAAATTTACAGCAATGTAATTAGCAACATTGAGTCGAACAAGGAGATTCTTTCTAACGAGAAAGATGATGAATTGCGAGAAATGGCTAAGATGGAGCTGGATGAGTTGATCCCACAGCAAGAGCAATTGGAGGAAAAGATCCGTGTGATGCTTATTCCAAAAGATCCTGAAGACGGCAAGAATGCAATTGTAGAAATCCGTGGAGGTACAGGAGGTGATGAGGCGGCACTGTTCGCGGGCGATTTATACCGCATGTACACCCGTTATTGTGAGCGCAAAGGTTGGCGGATGGAAGTTGTAGATGTAACCGAGGGCACTGCAGGAGGTTATAAGGAGGTTGTGTTTAATGTTAACGGTGAGGATGCTTACGGACAATTGAAATATGAATCTGGGGTTCACCGTGTGCAGCGAGTACCTGATACCGAAACTGCTGGTCGCGTGCACACTTCTGCAGCTTCCGTGGTGGTTTTGCCTGAAGCCGATGAATTTGATGTGCAGATTAGCATGAATGATGTCCGTAAAGATTTGTTTTGTTCTTCGGGCCCTGGCGGACAATCAGTTAATACGACTTATTCTGCAGTTCGCTTAACCCACATTCCAACCGGAATTGTGGCACAATGTCAGGACCAGAAATCACAGCTAAAGAATTTTGATAAGGCGTTTGCGGTTCTTAGGAGCAGGGTATATGAGCTAGAACATGCAAAAATGCTTGAAGAAACTTCTAAAAAGCGTAAAACAATGGTTGCTACTGGCGACCGTTCTGCGAAGATCAGGACGTATAACTATCCTCAGGGAAGGGTAACAGAACACCGTATTGGCCTAACCATTTATAATCTGCCAAATGTAATGAATGGTGATGTTCAGGAAATAATCGATCAGTTACAACTGGCTGAGAATGCAGAAAAGATGAAAGAAGGCTCAGTTGCCTGATGATTTTCCATTGAATTTTAGCGTTGAAACGCCTTATTTTTAATGTTATTAATTGAATATTAGCAGTTTAGGCATAGATTAAAATTTAGGCTTTTTATTATTTGCACTATATAGGTTATTGCCGTATATTTGCCTCACTTTTAAGAAAAACGGTTTCCGCGAATCTAAAAAGGATGATTCCGTAGCTCAGCTGGTAGAGCATTACACTTTTAATGTAGTGGTCCTGGGTTCGAATCCCAGCGGGATCACAAAACAATGTGCGTAGCACGAGTAAAATATTTCTCTGGGATGAGAAGTTTACCCTGATGAAAATTAGGGAATCCCAGCGGGATCACATAGTATGTGTATCTTTCCTGTGATAACAGGATTTGCCCTATGAGGCAGATATAGTATGATAATACGGATCGGTAGTTCAGCTGGTTAGAATGCCGCCCTGTCACGGCGGAGGTCGCGGGTTCGAGTCCCGTCCGGTCCGCAAACACTCGAAGTAATACCCTGTAAGTCAATAGCTTACGGGGTATTTTGTTTTACAGGTACAACATAGGTACAACAAATCCTAAATTTCACTTCGTTTCTCCTCTTTGCTCTAACTTTCTTCAAATTGATAATACGTCCGTCTATTTAAATATCAGCCTGGCGGATCTGTCTGATTGGCAGATGTGAGCTTTACGAGAATGAGAGATGGCGTATCTACCCTTACAGATAATTGTCCCTAAATTCCTAATTGCCTTATTCACCTGTTATATCTTATATATATAGCTTTAGTCTATTATAATCCTTGATTTAGGTATAAATGGATTTAAAATAATAAAGCTCCAACAGTATAAAGCAAAAGCTTTGAAATTTAAAATTATACTTTTGATTGGCCCGAACAATAGGGAAGTTTACAATCTATAATTGTATGTTTACTTTTTTATTTTGTACGTAGTAATAATTTAATTTAATTTGTCAAATGATAAAGAATTATGGAAAAGATAATAGAATTTATAGACAAGAATTTTTTTTTCAATTTGTATAAACCTGAATTAGTAAGTGATTATTGGGATTACGATGCAGAGAATTTTAAAGATTGGGATAGTATACATAAAAATAAAAATATTGATTACAGAAATAATTATTATGGCTTTGTATTTCCAAGTGTAAAATCTAAAAGCGATTCAGAGTTTGATTTTGGGTTTATAAACGAAAAAGGCGAAGAACTATTGGAGATGAAATTTGATTCTGCTTCAAAAATAGTAAATGGAATATCCGTTGTAAAAAAATCAAATAAATGGTTCATACTAAAAGTAAAAGAAAATATTTTTAAAGAAGTTAAGTATGAAAATGTATCCTTTTTCAGTGAAGGTTTAGCAGTTGTAATGAATGAGGAGGGTAAATATGGATATATTAATGAAGATGGCATAGAAATAATAAAATGCAAATACGATGATGCTGATTCTTTTTCTGAAGGATTGGCAAAAGTGGGACACGGAGGTTGGTCAGATAGAGTTTATGGGTTTATTAATGAAAAAGGCGAAGAGATAATTCCACTTAAGTATGATGAATTTATTGAATCAGTTAAAGAAGGTCTTATTTGTCATAGTGATTCTAATAATAAATATGGGTATTTAGATAAAAAAGGAAATGTGAAAATTCCATTTCAGTACGATTGGGCTGGAAATTTCAAGGACGGATTTGCTAGAGTTAAAATAGAAGGCAAATGGGGTTATATAGATTATAATGGTAAAATTATAATCACCTGTGCATTTGAGCAAGCGTCTGATTTCTCAAATGGGCTTGCATTAGTAAGAAAAGATTATGATGACTATTTCATTAATATCAAAGGCGAAAATGTAATTTCATGCGATGATTATGTAGATATAAATTCATTTAATAATAATCTAGCAGCTGTTTCAAAGGCAGATATTTATGGGCTGAATATTATGTGGGGATTCATAGATAAGAAAGGAAAACTTATTATTGATTGTATATTTGATGAGGTTTCTGATTTCTGTAATGGATTTACTAAAGTAAAGAAGGATGATAACTGGGCAATAATGAACTCAGATGGTGTCCTTTTGTCAGAATATTTATATTCATCAATTTCCGAATTTAATGAAGACTGTTTTGTAGTGGGAATTCCTGCCAAATCAAGCGAGCTAGATATCAAAGAAGAACTTACTACTTTTTTTAATGTCGAATTTGGAAATAAAGACTGGCAAAATGTTGTTTACCCAGAATTTTTTCATAGACCTACCATAGGGATTTATAATGCTGGTAGTCAAGAACTTATTGCATTGGGATTGGGTAGAAAAGACAGAATTTTTACTGTTGGGCTAAATTTCAAAAATAATAAAAAAACTCACTTGACATCTCTAAATGAGAAACAATTGAATACATTTACTCAATATGATTATGCGAATTTAATAAAAAGAATTATGAATCGTTTTGAAGAAATTGGTTCACTTCACGAAGACTCATGTTACACAGATGATGAAGAAGTACGAGATGGTCTTATCAATGAGATGAATGAAGAGATAGAAATACTCAGAGAGCTTATTCCGAGTATTCCTGAAATTGACGAATTAAGTCCAGGGGATTTTTAAAAAGTGTTTTAATTTTATTTATAATATTTTGCACTATAATATGCAAGTTGTCAGCTTAAAATTGACGATTTATATGTAAAGACTTCATTGTTCAAATAATAGATTATATAATTGCCAAAAAATCGGAAGTTACTTAAGGTTTTACTGAGGGGTATTCCTGCAAATTAGTTTTCACGCTTTGAATTATGTATATAAATATCTCTATGCGTTCAGGTTCCGGTGCTTGGCGTTGTTGTGGTTCGGTTCTCTGAACCCTTTCTAGTACAGGGTTATGTCGTTGTTGTTCACTTCTATCAATTCTTTCCGGTGCAGGTGTCTGACGTTCTTGAGGGGCTGTTCTTTGATTCTGACCTTGATTCTGTGCCTGTCCAAAACGTTCAGTTTACACTATTCCTAGCCATATTTAATATTGAAAACAAGAGTTTTCGCTCAAATGTGGGTATATATAATCAATTAAATCTCCAGATAGAGGGGAATACATCGAAGAACATCTGCGTTATAGCAGCAGCAGAACGAGAGAAATCTATACCCCCATTTGTGCGAGAAAAATCTCCAGAACATTAAAAGTTCTTTTGATACTATATCTTCTATGAAACTTTACTAAACCCGAAACACAATTTCGCAAAGCGAACTTGATTTGGTTGAGTGGAAGAAATTTTGTTACAGGTATATTTTTGTTATGCACAAGCCCAAAAAATAATTATATTCAAAACTTAAAAAAACAAACAAATAAAATCAAAATGGCAAAAACAACAACTATCGCTGGCAATACCTTTTTGTTTACCGGCAAATTAAATGAATTTAAGCGCGAAGATGCAGAAGCACATGTAAAAGCTGAAGGCGGTAAAGTATTAAGCGGCGTTAGTGCCAAACTAAATTACTTAGTTGTTGGCGAAGACGCGGGCAGTAAATTAGCAAAAGCCGAAGCTTTAGGAACGGTTACTATTTTGCATGAAAAAGAATTTTTGAAAATGATGCATTCAGGTTCCTAAAAAGCGGCATCACCTAAAAAAGCTGTGCCTAAGAAATCTGCGCCAGAAAAATCTAAAAGTTCAAAAGAAACTAATGATTTTGGAAATATGCCTTTTGTATGTTTGAATGAATCACAATTTTAAAAAATCTACGGTGAACTTATGGCCGATTACAATTGTTTAAATCATGTTCAAGGAAATTTAACCATCTAAAAGTAAAATTCATATGTTATTGAAAAAAATTTGATCCAATATTAACAAATGAAGTGCACACTTAACTAAAAAATAAACCCTGAAACTCCATATTGGAAAGGAAATCATAATTGGGATGGGATGGTAAAATTCCGCCAACAAATAAGTGCAAGAAAATAAATCCGGATTTAAAAATACAGATCAAAATTGTATACTTAAAAGGGGTGGAATTAGTAATAAAAAATAAATTATGAACATATCACAATACAAAACAAAAGTTGCCTCGCACTATTTGCCATTAGATCCTGAGCAAATAGGGCTAAAAATAATGGAGGCCGATTATTATTTTACATCCATAAAACACGATGGTTATTTTGCAGCTTTAGAAATTAAAAATGGCAAAGCCACATTGTATGATCGTAATGGTAATGCAAAAGAAATAAATGCCATCACTACTGCTGCTAAATCTATTAAAGAGGATGTTATGTTAGCGGGCGAAATTTGTGTTTTTAAAAATGGCAAATCTTCCAACAATCGCGAAGTGGCCGCAGCGTTAGATGAACCTGAAAAACATGATATACGTTTTGGTGTGTTTGATATTATTTCATACAAAGGCGAAGAACCAACTTTGGATGAAAAAGAAAAAACAGCCTTGATAAAAAAATTAGCTACTTCAAATGAAGTATTTGCCATTGAGCAAACCTTGATGGAAAGTAGAAAAGACATTATTGCTTTTTATAAGGATATAGCAGGCAAAGAAGAAGGCGCTGTTGTGCGTTCGGCTGATGGCATAATTTATAAAATAAAACCATCCATTACTTTAGATTTAGTAGTTCTTGGTTATGCCATGAGTTCGGGCGAAGATGAAATATTACGCGAATTATTACTTGGCGTAGCTTTAGATAATTTTGATTTTCAAATAGTTACAAAATGCGGTAATGGTTTCTCTAATAAAGATCGTCAAGAATTGGTAAAAAAATTAAAACCACTAACGGTTGCGAGCGAATACACCGAAGTTTCAGGTGCTAAAACTGCTTTCGTAATGGTGGAACCATCTTTGGTAATGGAGCTTTCTTGTTTAGATGTTATTTCAGAAACTACTAAAGGTACCATTCACAAAAGTGTTTTAAATTATTCTAAAAAAGAAGGTTATACCTTTAAAGAACAAGCTGCAACCATCAGTTGTATTTCGCCAGTATTTGAGCGTTTTCGTGATGATAAAAAAGCAACTTCAGCCGATGCTGGAGAAAAACAGTTTAGTTATTTAATTGAGGAAAACGCAAAAGAGGAAAGTGCGGATTTAAAACCTTCAACTATTAAGTTACGCGAAGTGTATACCAAATCGGGTAAAGGCGGCACAGCCGTTCGCAAATTTTTGGGTATACAAACTCATAAAGAAAAAACTGGGAAATACTCACCCTTTATTGTGTTGTATACCGATTTTAGTACAGGCAGAAAAACACCATTGGAACAAGACATTTTTTTATGTGCAACAAGCAAAGACATGGAAATAAAAATGGCGCAATTGATAGAAGAAAATATTAAAAAAGGTTGGGAAAAAATTTAGACAACACGTATGGCAAAAGCAATTCAATTTGTAGCAGGTAAACTAAAGTTTGCAGCAGCTCTCACCAAAATAGACCGAGATAAAGTATACGGTTTTATTGAAGTAAAAGTAAATGACGATAAAGGAGACCCGTGTATAATGGGCAGTTTATTGGATGATGGGAGAACATTAGTTTTAAATGGAGCAACTGCCCTTAAAACAGTTGATGCATCACATAATGAACTTGATAAAAAGGAATTAAAAGTTATTTATCAAGATGGTAGCGATGCAGTGCTTGTTGCTTCGAGTTATGAAGTTGAGGTGAATTTAACTAAAACTAGCTTAGATGATTTATTTAATTTAGAAATCACTAGTGTGTATCAATTAGATTTTGAAGATGCATCACAAAAAAAATCAGTTAGTGATTATTTAGCTGATGGAAAAGTAGCACGTTTTGTATTTAATTACCGTGCTGATTACGAAGGTGCAGATGCCATATTAATTGCTAATGCAGATGGTATTTTTGCTTTAACTGGTCGTATCATTGATTTTCCTTATTTAGAAAATAAATTAGCGCAAGTAGCTGCAAACTTAGTTGAGGAAACGATGGAAGAAGAAGCAATGGATTTTGGAATGTTATAAAAAATAAAAGAGATGTCAACACAAATAAATTTAGCGGATAACAAAGGCCGCAATGCGGAAGTGATTTTTAAAAGTTTCACAAAAAAACCATTTGTAA
>JBIIRT010000138.1:0-6434 GCA_044341405.1 Daejeonella sp.
TTTTCTTTTCTTGAGTTTTCGGACTTAGTTGCTCTTGATTGGTAAAGCCGGTATTTCTGCTGAGTCAGTGGATTCAAATGGAATGTACAAAGAGTCTATGAATGCTGAGTCAATGGCTGCAGTATCGGGCTTGCTGTAAACGGTCTCACATAGGTATTTCCTTGTGATTTTTACTCCAGGTTTTGGAAATGGACCGGGTTTTATCCCTAATGAGGCATCCTTGTATACTTTTTCCATGAATTTACCAAAAATTGGTAGGGCTGTTCTCGAACCTTCTCCGGTTTGAGACGTTTTAAAGTGCACGCTTCGCTCATCACAACCAACCCATACTCCGGTTACCAGATCTTTTGTAACTCCCATATACCAGCCATCCACATAATCTGAAGATGTTCCGGTTTTACCGCCGATCTGGTTATTGTTTTTCCAAAGGTCCCATTCCCACAGTGCCTGTGAAGTTCCTTCAGGCTCTTCCATGCCGCCTCTAAGCATATAAATCATCAGGTAGGCAATTTCTTCGCTTAGGGTTCTTTTTTGTTCAGCTTTGAAATCTTCTATCAAATTTCCTTCAGAATCTGTAATTTTTTCAACTAAAATGGGTTCAGTTCTTATGCCCTTGTTTAAAAAGGTTCCATAAGCTTTTACCATTTCAAAAACACTGACATCATTCGGACCTAAACTCACGGATGGAACAGCTTTAAGTTCACTTTCAATGCCGCAGGCTTTTGCATATTTTACAACATTTTGTGCCCCCACTTTTTCAGTAATTTGTGCGGTTATTGAATTCACAGATTTGCCCATTGCCCAGCGCAATGACATCTCTCTACCTGAAAAACTGTAATTTGAATTCTTGGGCTCCCAGTATTCTGTTTTCCCTTTTAAGATATACGGAACTCGTACCGCCTGATCAATAAATGTATCACAAGGATTCATGCCTGACTCAAGTGCAGCTAGGTAAGCAAATGGTTTGAATGTTGAACCTGCCTGTCTTTTTGCCTGATTTACATGATCATATTTGAAGTATTTATTATTTATTCCGCCAACCCAAACTTTTATGTGTCCGTTGAAAGGATCCAATGTCATCATTCCGGTATTTAAGATTTTAGCGTAATATTTAATCGAATCTATTGTTGAAAATTTTACTTCTTTTTCGCCATCCCAATGAAACACTTTCATTTTCTTCGGTTTGGTTAAATAGAAATTTATTGAATCTGAATTATTGTTGAATTTTTTCTTCAGAAAGTCATAGTAGGGTAGTCTTTGAGCTGCCTTTTCTGGAAAGTCAAGAATTTCCTTTCCGTCTGAGGTGCGCCATGGGTTTTCATTACCCCAAACATTTTCGAATCTTCTTTGTAATAGCTTCATCTGACTGTTTACAGCCTCTTCTGCATACCGCTGCAATCGGGAGTCGATTGTGGTATAAATTTTCAAACCGTTGCCATATAAATCATAGTCATTATCCTCACACCATTTCTCGAGGTATCTGGATACAGCAGATCTCAAATATGAGCCCCCATCACTACCTTCATCCATCGTTCCGGGGTTTAATTTAAGAGGTCGCAGACTGTATTTTTTAAATTCTGTTTCATTTAGATAGTCGTATTTCTGCATCTGACCAAGGACAGTATTTCTTCGTTCAAGTGCCTTTTCAGGATTTCGGATTGGATTATAGGTGGTAGTTGCTTTCAACATCCCGACGAGGAGGGCTGCTTCTTCAACCTGAAGCTTGTTTGTGCCCTTGTTGAAATAACGTTTGGATGCAGTTTTAATTCCGAACGTGTTGTTTCCAAATGGAACAGTGTTAAGGTAAAGAGTGAGTATCTCATTTTTAGAATAGTACTTTTCAAGTTTAGTAGCAGTGAGCCATTCTTTCAACTTAAATATCACAGTCCGTGCAACCGGAATATATTTAACCAGCCCCTGGGATTTTCTGTTCCGGGTGCTGTAAAGATTTTTGGCAAGTTGTTGCGTAATAGTACTGGCGCCACGGCGATCGCCTGTTGCTGTAGAAATAGTGCTTGATATCAAAGAACGCAAATCTATGCCGCTATGTTCATAGAATCTTATATCTTCGGTGGCAACCAAAGCATCAATCACTGCAGGGGAGATACTGTCATATTCTACCGGGGTTCGGTTTTCTTTAAAATATTTCCCTATCAGCTTACCGTCTGAAGTGTATAGTTCTGAGATTATGTTTATGTTGGGAGTTTTAATATCTTTTATTGACGGTGAATAGCCAAAAAGCCATAAAAAATTGAGCTCAAGGGCACAGAAAAAGACTATAATAAAATATAAAACTATCGAGAAATAACGAAATGGCGTGTTTTTAATTCTTCTGAACATAGGGTAAATATGAGGAAATCATGATTAATATGGTGTAAATTTCTTGGATTTTTGAATTACCCGATTTTAATTCCAATTGACGTACTAAAATCAATAAATATTTATTTTTTTTCATGGATGATTTAATTAAAAAATTCAAAATAGGTCCTAAAACACATTTCAGTATTCAAGATCATGATCCTGAATTCTCTGGTAAATTCACTAATGCTGAAGCAGCTAATTTACTAAATGAGCTAAGTGCTGAAATGAGTAAATTACAGGAACAGATGTACGCTCAGAACAAACACTCATTGCTTATTATTTTTCAGGCAATGGATGCAGCTGGAAAAGACAGTGCCATAAAATATACTATGAGTGGATTAAATCCTCAGGGCTGCCAGGTTTACAGCTTTAAACAACCTAGTACTGAAGAGCTTGACCATGATTTTATCTGGCGACATTATAAAGCTTTGCCCGAAAAGGGTAGGATAGGTATCCATAACCGTTCTCATTATGAGAATGTTTTGATTTGTAAGGTTCATCCTGAATATGTTTTAAATGAAGGAATTGCTGGAATAGAAAATCTGGAAAATATAAATGCTCCATTCTGGAAAAGCAGATATGAAAGCATCCGGAATTTTGAAAGACATATTTCCCAAAATGGTACCATTATTTTGAAATTCTTTTTAAATGTTTCCAAAAAGGAACAAAAAAAGCGTTTTCTTGAAAGGATTGATGATCCATCAAAGAATTGGAAATTTTCATCGGCAGACATTGATGAGCGTCAAAAGTGGGATCAGTATATGAAGGTCTATGAGGAAGCAATTAATGCCACCTCGGAAGCGCATGCACCCTGGTATGTTATACCTGCAGATAAAAAATGGTTTACCAGAATTGCAATTAGCAAGATCATTATTGAAACATTTAAATCAATGCAACTGCAACTACCTGAACTCTCCGTTTCTGAAAAATTAAAGCTTGAAGATTGCAGGAAAAGGTTGTTAAATGAGCATTAAATGAGGTAATTTTATGGAAAATGATTTTGAAAATCACACCTCAAATTTATTGATCCGTTAGTGTAAATGAATCGCCATCTTTTAAAAATGGAAGAGAGGCACGGGCTTCTGTTACAACATCTTTATTGATTGAAAAAGTATATAAATCTTCATCATTGGGTTTATAATAAATTACTTTCCCATTTGGATCAATGCACATTGAATCACCTGAATGATACACCTCATTGCCGTCATGCCCAACCCGATTTACACCAACTACAAAAGCCTGATTTTCTATAGCCCTTGCTGGGATAAGAGAGCGCCAGTGTAATGAACGACGTTCGGGCCAGTTGGCAACGATCAATAACAAGTCATATTCCTGGTTTGTATTTCTAAGCCAAACAGGAAAACGAAGGTCATAACAGATTACCGGACAAATTTTCCAGCCTTTAAGTTCTACGAAAAGCTTTTTAGCTCCAGCCTTATAATGCTGATCTTCTTCACCTAAGCCAAACAGATGCCTTTTGTCATAATACTCATAGCTTCCGTCAGGGCGCATCCAAATTAGTCGGTTATAATTATTATTTTTTTCTTTTATAATAATACTTCCGGTAACTACACATTTATATTTTTTTGCTTGTTCGTGCATCCATTTCATGGATTTTCCGTTCATCTTTTCAGCAAGTTTGTCCGGGTTCATAGAAAAACCTGTATTAAACATTTCAGGAAGAACTATAAGATCGGTCGTCTCACGAATTGAAGTAAGCCTTAAAGTTAGGTACTCAAGGTTCTTGTCAATGTTTTCCCAAAATAGGTAAGTCTGAAAGGTGGTTATTTTTAATAGGCTCATCCGATGTTGTTCTCCGTGATAAAAAAATGCTTTTAAACTTTCTTTTAGGAATATATATAAATATAAGTAATTGTTTAGTAGTACAACATGTACAAATTCTTAAAACTCTTAACTAATTAAAGTTACGCTTCAAATTGATATTATTAATGTTCAACAATGCAGAATCTACTCGCAGTTAAATACCAGTAGCTACTTTAATTATTTAGTAACTAAGTAAATATCAATTATATTGGTGAAAAGTATGGCCTGATCAGATCTCAGTATTGTCCAATTTTTTAATTGTGAACAAAAAAGGGTTCAAATGCTTAGATGCTGGTTTAAAGCTGAGATAATACAAGACTCGCTTTTTAATTATGAACTAAACTCAAAAGATAAATTGATTTTAATAGCCTAAAGGTATGATTTGGTTAAATTTACTATTTGATTAAGTAATAAACCTAGATTGTGAAGGTCTAAATAATTTATTTTTCAATAAGGCAGGGCTAAAAAGGTGTATTGTAATTGCTATTTATCACTGATAAACAATATTTGTTGTTTTTAAACTTTAACTAAGTTTTCAACGGCTTTTTCAAGTGTTTCTTTCTTTTTTGCAAAGCAAAATCGAAGTACATGATAGTCTGTACCTTTTGAATAAAATGCAGAGACCGGTATTCCTGCAACTCCGAATTCCTTTATTAGTCTTATTGCCAAATCAGTATCTTTTTCGTTGCTGATCCTACTATATTGTACAGATTGGAAATAAGAACCATGACAAGTTAATAGGTCGAAACGTGTTTCTTTCATCAAGGAGCAGAAAAAATCTTTTTTAACTTGAAAAAAATCGCTGATTTCCAAGTAATTACGATCATTCTTTAAAAAATCTGATATCGCATACTGCACAAAAGAGTTCACACTAAATACTTCAAACTGATGAACTTTTCGAAATTCCTTCATTAACCATTCCGGTGCAAGGCAGTAACCTACCTTCCATCCAGTTGCATGCAAAAGTTTTCCAAATGATGCAGTAATAAAGCTTCTTTCCATTAATTCAGGATAGCGGGATATGCTCAGATGCTGCTTCCCGTCGTATATAAGGTGCTCATAAACTTCGTCACTAAGTATGAGGATATTGGTGTCTTTAGTTAAATTAATTAAGCATTTTATATCATTCTCGTCCAGGGTTTTTCCGGTAGGATTGTTGGGATAGTTTAGAATGATCATTCGAGTTTTATCATTGATCAATTTCCCGACCTCTAACCAGTTGATCGCATAGTTTGGAGCACTAAGTTCAACCGACCGGATGCGGCCTCCAAACAAGGTTACAGTAGGGCCATAGGCATCATAAGCAGGTTCAAATATAATTACCTCATCATCTGGTCTGATTATGCACGCTATTGAAGCAAATAGTGCCTGTGTTCCTCCAGCGGTGATCGTTATTTCTGTATTAGGATTGTAAATAACATCGTGAAGCTTTTCTTGTTTTTCTGCTATTCGTTCCCTGAGCGATAAAAGTCCGGCCATCGGCGCATATTGGTTGTAACCTGATCTCATGTAATGATCTACTAGTCTCATGAGTTCTGTAGAACATTCATAATCCGGAAAACCCTGCGATAAATTAATAGCCTGGTGCTGAACCGCAAGCTGTGACATAACCGTGAAAATTGTTGTGCCAACATCAGGCAATTTGGATTGTATTTGCATAATGTAGCTAAAATAACAAATTCTGCTATCCTGATTTAAAATGTTCGATTAATATCCGGATTAAATTATTATTTTGAACCGTTATTAGATGTTAAACAAATGACTTATAAAACCAAAGAAAGTCGTCTTTTTCTTGTTCTAGGTTCCTTTTTAATAGCAAATGCTATTCTTGCAGAGTTTATCGGAGTTAAAATTTTTACAGTTGAAGGTTCCTTAGGTATTCAAAAATTCGACATTAATATGTTCGGTGTTCCTGATCTTTCATTCAACATGTCTGCCGGTGTAGTAACCTGGCCGCTCATATTTATTATGACTGATATCATCAATGAGTATTTTGGAGTTAAACAGGTTCGTTTTTTATCCATTCTGGCCTCAATAATGATTACTTATGCTTTTTTGATAGTCGGTTTTGCTATGGATTTAGTTCCATCTGATTTCTGGATCAATCAAACTATTGATGGTGTTCCGGTTAATATGAATGCTGCATTTAATGGGATTTTCGGACAGGGGATGTGGATTATCGTAGGTTCAATTATTGCATTTTTGATCGGACAAATGGCAGATGTCGTCTTGTTTCATCGGATCAAAAA
>JBIIRT010000042.1:0-22898 GCA_044341405.1 Daejeonella sp.
CACCATCATAAATAATAACATCTGAAACAGCGTTCCCATCATTAAACCTGTCTTCAAAAACAATATCTCCTTGTAATTTACCATTGATTTTTAAAATATTGCGGTATTGGTTTTGGACTTTAGGAGGATCAGTATAATAGACCATGGGATAAATATTTGAATTTCCAAAGAATGAGATTGTTTTGAATCCAACGGAATCTAGATTTACTGGATTGGGCATAGTTGATTTTGCAGAATAAATTTTGCCTTCAGAAAGAACGTCCAAGGTATAGGTTAGTCCTGGTGTACCTCTTAGTTGCGGACTTCTGTAAACTCCGTCACTTATTTCTGTAAATGAAACCGAAGTACCGGCAGAGGATTTTAATGTCACCTGGGCGCCTTTAACTCCATTAAAACTTGTTTTCTGTTCAAATGGGATAGTTTTAGATATCCTCACCAAGTGATTTTCATTTATATTGCTAACTGTTGCCTCAATAACAATTATAGGCTTTTCATTATCCAATTTTAAATCGATCACCTTCTCACATGATAACAAAAGAATGGCTGCAGAAATTGAGCAAATTAAAAACCGAAGATTCTGGATATACTTGTTCATGATTAAAATTTGAAATTCCAGGTAACTGATGGAATTATTCCGAATAAAGTAGTTTGTACAGCCTGGGTTCTACTTGCATCATTAGGATCGTCTCTGAAATCAATCGAAAAGGCATTTTGTCGGTTGTACAAATTATAGATGCCAAATGACCAGCTGGATTGTAATTTATTTCCCGGTTTACTTTCGAGAGTAGCAGCAAGATCAAGACGATGGTAATTGGGTAATCTATCAGAATTCCGTTCAGGGTAATAATAAACCGTTTTGTTGTTTAGCTGGTATTTTCCGGCTGGATAAGTAACGGCATTTCCAGTGTTGAATACAAAGGTAGATGATAAAGTCCATCGTTTACTTGCTTTATAAATTCCAACGAGTGAAAGGTCATGTGTACGATCCTGCTTTGAATTAAACCATTGGCCGAAATCAATTCCATTAAACTTACGTTCAGTTTTTGAAAGTGTATACCCAAGCCAACCATTTAATTTGCCATATCGTTTTTTTATAAAAAATTCGATACCATAAGCTCTTCCATCGCCAAACAATAAATCAGCCTCAACATTCCTGTTGCCTCTAAGATCAGTGCCGCTTCTGTAGTCAATTTGATTTTGCATTTCCTTGAAATAGAGCTCTGTAGAAAATTCATAATTATCATTATTGAAGTTTCTAAAGTATCCCAAAGCAATTTGATCGGCTATTTCGGGTTTGACATTGTTACTGTTCATGATGTACAAATCAGTTGGGGAGCCAGCTGTTGAATTCGACATCAGATGCAGATTCTGAGTATTCCGGGTATAAGATGATTTTAATGAAGAGATATCATTAAGCTGATAGCTTGCCGAAATTCGGGGTTCAAGATTAAAGTATGATTTTACCAGTTGACCCGATGAATATTCCCTGGATGAAGTTGTATTTCCGTCTACATCGAAAGTAGGAAAATTTCCAGGTCCAAAAAGATAAAATGAATTCGCTCTTAAGCCATAAACCAGATTTAACCTATCGTTAAGTTCCCATTCATCAGAGATATAGGCTGCTATTTCACTTCCTTTACGTTTCTGAATGGTTATTTCATTTACACTTGAGGTGGCACTTGCGGTAAGATTACCCGGAGAAATAGTATGGTGAATCAAATCTAGACCAAAGCGAATATTGTGGCTATTATTCAAGGCCAGTTGAAAGTCTTGTTTTAAATTCAAATCCCTGATGGAGGAATTAACTTTGAAGTTGTTCTCTTCTAAAAAATTCTGGATCACGTAATTATAATTGCTGTAAATCAGGGAGGTGTTTGAAAATAAGCGATTACTGTATAAATGATTCCAACGCAAGGTTGAAGTGGCATTTCCCCAGTCGAATCCAAACGTTTCACTAAGACCCAGTTCATCACGGCCAAAATATCCGGAAAGATAAAGGGTATTCTTATCATCTATCTGATAGTTGACCTTAGCATTTAGATCATAGAAATAAAGCGTATTTTTATTAATTGAGCTATCTTTTGAAAGGGCTAAAAAAGCATCAGCATACGTTCGTCGTCCGCTAATCATGAATGAACTTTTGTCTTTTATTAAGGGGCCTTCAACTTTCAATCGGGAAGAAATAAGGCCTATACCCCCCTCGGCTGTGAATTCTTTTTTGTTTCCATCATTCATTCTAATATCAAGTACAGACGAAAGCCTTCCTCCGTATTGTGCAGGCATTCCACCTTTGAAAACGCTGACATCTTTAATAGCATCTGAATTGAATGTTGAAAAGAAACCCAAAAGGTGGGAAGCATTGTATACTGGAGCTTCATCAAGCAGGATAAGATTTTGATCTGTTGAACCCCCTCTAACATAAAATCCGCTATTACCTTCACCTGCAGATTTTATACCAGGAAGTAACTGCAGTGTTTTTAAGACATCGCGTTCTCCAAAGAGAACGGGAACATTTCTTATTTCACTAAGATTGATCTTTGCAACACCCATTTGTGCGTTTACAACATTATCATTTCTTTTTTCAGAACTTATTACAACCTCCTCAAGAATATTCTCAGGCATCAAATTAAGGTCAAGACGGATATCTGAATTAATACTAATTTTTCTATTTATAGACCTATATCCAACATAGCTTACACTCAGGTTATATTCTCCTGAATTTAATTTATAGGAGTAGAAACCATAAGCATTTGTACTGGTGCCGGTTTGAGTTGTAGCTGTAAATTTCAGGGTTACTCCGATCAGGGTTTCACCTGAAAGGGAATCTTTAACCACTCCATTTATAGTATAATTTTCCTGAGCTTTTGAATTGAAACAACAGAGTAAAAGTAGGATGCTAATCAGGGCTACATTTTTGGTAAAGTGCATCAATCAAAATTAAATGATAAATAAAGTACTATTTTATACATACGATGATTTTGCAAATTTAATCAATTATTGTTCTAATTATCTGCCGATTGTAAGCAGAAAGTAAGATAAATTGAATTAGCTGTTTAAGCTTTTAAATAGAAGACAAAAACTATACTTTAGTTACTAAACTCCAGTAGTCTGCCGGCAAAATTTATAGTGGAATTAACCTAAGTCAGAAATAACGAAAGGTTAAATTATAAGGTAATATTCCGTTTAGCCAGGATCCCATTTATTTCTAAAATGAGATCAAAAATTAGCGGCCTCCTGCATTAACCAGAATTTTTTCATTTAACCGAATATATTCTACATTATTCATAGCCTTGGCAGCCTCGATCCCTGCTTTAGCAGTTTTAGCGGCTCCAGCCTTATCGCCCAATTTTAATTGGATGCGGGCTTTTTGATATTTAAACCAGGGTGCTTTTTGGTCTGAGGCCTCTGCAATACTAATCCACTCCAAAGCCTTGTTCAGATCTTTTCCATTTTCAAAATAATAGACAGCAGCTGGATAATGTGGCTTTTTTTCTCCTTTCATAGCCTCATCAATACTTGCCATCACCTTTGAATCAACATCTGTAGTCATATTTATAGAAACTCTGGTGCTGCCCCATAACAAATCAAGTTTTGCTGTTGAGGTTGTCACATCGCTAAAAGCGATGGTGAAAGTTTCTACTTTTTCTTTAAAAACGGCTGTTTTAGCTTTAAATCGCAAAACATCTTCCGACTGCTTATAATTATATGAGCCCCATTGTTTAGTTTCTTTGTTCAGAATTATAGTCCATTCGTCTTTTCCTGGAATCGTGAATAAAGCGTACTCGCCCGGTGCAACTGCGTTCCCTTCAAGAGTAACTGCATCTGTAAAGCTAATTACCGTGGCATCATTTGCTCCTGTGCGCCAGACTTCACCGAAAGGTGCCAGATCACCAGAGATACTTCTCCCTTTGAGATTTGGGCGTGAATATTTTACACTCACTTTTCCAAGCCCAAATTCCTGAATAAGGCTTTGGGAGCTGCTCGATTGTGGCATAAGTAATTGAGCATTAGTATTTAAAATAAATAAAGTGCTGAATAGTGCAGTGAAAAGAATGGATATTTTCTTCATGATTTTATATTTGGTAGTTTTTGAATATCTAAGATATTGTAATATTAAGAGTTAATGTATAAAAATGTAAAATCAACTCCTGGCAATGATTTGCGAAAGTTTCAGTTTATTCTTTGATGAGTTCGTTAAAAGCATATTCTGTAAGCATTTCATGATTACCTTCAAAAATTGTAAGTCCTACATTCCCCGATTGCTTTTTAAGAAATACTTTTCTATCTGCGATACGACCCAAATTTCCCAACGCTTTTCTAAATTCCAGTAAGTATAGTTTTTCAGAATCACTTACAAAAAGTGTGCTATCATTAATCAGCTTGTCTTTTAATACTTTATTATAAAAATTGATTGAATGTGTGATGGGTACACTGCCCTGAATTCCATCGTAAACACCAGCAAAGATTTGCAATTCTGTTGTATTTAATTTTTCTACCGGAGTTTTCCAGTAAATGGGTGATTTCCTTTTCGCAATTTCAAGATTGAGGCTATCCTTAGAGCTCGTGCAATCCAAAATGTTTTCTGCATATTTTGTACCCATGATTTTACTTTGGGTATACCAGGCAGGTAGATCAGAAATTGGAACCCATGCAGAAAACCGTCTGATGGAATGTTTTGATTTCATGAAAGTTGCAAGCGTAGCATATCCACCACCGCTTGAACCGATAACATAGATTCTGGAGAGGTCTACTTTAGAGTTCTTGATTGCATAATCGATCGCATCATCGATATCTTGCATTGCCAGATCACTGCAACAGGCATCTTTTGTCCGGTTTACTCCCCTAAAATCAGGATGGATGTAATTAAGGTCTTTTGCTTTGGAAAGAGCAGCAAGTTCATCTTTCTGTTCGTATGTGCCACTCCAGCTATGCAGACTCACCACTAATGGCCCGGGTGCTGCAGATTTAGACTTAAAAAAATAGGCTTTTTGTTGAGAATTATCCAGAGTGGATTGTATATCAACAACTTTAAAATCAGAATCCCACGTACTTTCACGGCTATCATCAAATGGAGTAAAAGTATTTGTAAATGGTTTTTTAAGTACATTCCAAATCGTTTCATTCTGGCTAATGTAAATGCCTGCAGTAAGCCCAAGAATTAAAATCAGGATGTAGGAAGCTGTTTTTTTCATTTTGAATAAATTTATTTGCAAAGCTTGAGCTTGTAAGGCTGATTACATAGAAATAAAATTAATTCTTTTTTGGATATACCTGAGATTGATAATGACATATCAGGTTTTATATTGAGTGTAATTAGGAAATTTACCTAAAGCGGGTTATAAACCCGTATTATCTATTCTTCGACATTACCTGCGGAAACATGTCGAACAGCTTAGGAATCTGGTTTGGGTTTAACTAATAATTTTTTTATCTTGAAATTGTTTCATTATTAACAACTAAACGAATGCGTATTGTTTGCACCATAATCCTGTTGATAGCTCAGGCAACCGGTCTGTTAGCTTATCAGGATACTTCCTTTAAGAAATCCATTTCAGAACGAAACATCAGCTTTATCAACTATCCTGATTTCCCTGAAGCCCATTCCACCTGGGGTTCAATTGGGTATAATCCTGCCAATAACAATGTCTATATAGGTGTCACTAATCATGCTGATAAGGTAGGGTTTTATGAATATGACCCCGCTTCGTACCAGATGAAGTTAAATGGTTTCCTTAAAGATTTGGGATACCTGAGACCCTTTCAATGGCAGGGAAAAATGCACTCTAAAATTGTGGCCGGACCTCAGGGTGAAATATATTTCTCTACCGATGGTGGCGAATCGAGACAGGAATATCTGATGGACCATCCTAATGGTTATGCCGGCGGCTTTTTTATGAAATGGAATCCAGCAACAAAGCAACTTACCAATTTAGGAATGGGGATGCAATACGAAAGTATCAAGGATGTAGAAGTAGATCTTCAATCGGGCCTGGTATATGCAATCAGTTATCCACAAGCGCACTTTCTTGTATTCGATCCCAAAAAAAACCTGTTGCACGATGCCGGTCGGCTAGGTAGTGCCCATGTACCCCGTGTTTTGTTTACTGATTGGTGGGGCAATTGCTATTACGTAGACTGGAGACAGCGCCTGGTAAAATATGAGAAATCTACCGGAAAACTGGTTTTTGCAAAACAAAGTTTACCCGCTTTTCCAGGTACACCCGGTGGAAAGATCATCACAGGTATTACCGCTTTTGCAAAAGATCCCAATAAAAATGTCATTTACCTGGTGACCTATGGTGCTAAGCTGGTGGCATTTTATCCGGAGGAAACAGGCATCGGCAAGTGGGAAGATTTAGGCGGTGTATTCGAAACAAATCAGGGAGAAGACTGGAAACCCTATGTACCTAATTTAAATATAGGCTTGAATGGTAAACTCTATTATGTAATTGGTGGACATGGCAATTATGTTCGTAAAGATAAAACAGTTCTGATTGAATTCGATCCTGAAAAACGTAAGCCGAACATTCTTTTAGAATTTCCTATTGGCCGTTTAACAGAAGTAACGGGCTCTGATATCCGCGACAAGGATGGCAATATGTACTTTGCCGGTCGTAAAAGACCAGACCGATCCGAAAATGGCAGTGTACCTTTTTTAATAAAATTTAACCCTGAAAAGGAGGTGAAATAATATGTACCATCGAATTATATTTTCTCTGATCACATTACTCTACGTTCCTTTTGTTGCGAGCGCTCAATATACGTTCTTTAATCCCGCAGGAAGTTTTGCAGTTGAATCATCACTTGAAAACACCGACGAACTAAGAATGCCAATATATCGGAATGCAATGACCTCCCTTACAGTTTCTGGCGATTTTGTTTTAGGTGGAACTAGTGCCCAAAAAGGATTGACACCACTATTGTTTACTAGCTCTCTTTCACAACGCAAAATTACTGCAATTAAGCAATTGGATGATGTTATAAAAGGTCAGTTAAGTATTATAACTGGTTTTACCGCAACAAAATCAGGAAGTGTTTTTTATGCTGGTACTATGCCTCAGCCCGGAACCGGGCTGGGGGGTCATATTATTGAATTACAGGTAAACCTTCAGGGCCAGATTACAGTTAAGGATATGGGTGAACCTGTGAACGGTGAAGGGATCTTTGCGATGACCTTCAATCCGGAAAAAAACGAATGTTATGGAATTGTTCATCCATCCGGTAAATTCTTCACGTTTAATCTGAAAACAGGTAAAACCCAGCTATTCGATCAAACGGCACCTTCTCAAAAGGATCGGGAAATCTATCACTCGTTTGCATTGGAACCGGAGGATTATTTGGGTCGTGCACTGCTTATCGACCAGCGGGGCCGTATTTATGGAAGCAGGTCAATAAATAAACTATTTTGCTTTGATCCGGAAAACCAATCCTTTTCAGTTTTGAAAGATGAATTACCTTTTGTTTGGGGTCGGGAAGCAATGGGTCGTATTGATTCATGGGTTAAAATGCCTGAAGGCACTATTTACGGCAGTAATGCGGCCGACGGTCAATTATTTCGGCTAGATACGGATAATCAAACCATTGTAAACCTGGGCAAGCCTATTATGATGCCCCGCATTATGGCGATGACACCCGGAAAAAATGGAATGCTGTATGGCGTGGCTGGGGCATCTCCCGGGTATGCGCACCTTTTTAGTTATCATCCGCAAAAGGGCTTCCGTGATTTGGGTAATCCAGAATTCAAAATGGTTACTCCCGGACTGGAACAGGGGATTAACTGGCGCGGATACCAGATTGCGTCGATGGCAAGTTCATCGGGTAGCAAATACATTATTATGGGTGAGAATGAAGCGCTGAGTCAGCTGATGGTTTTCCCTGCGGAAGATTTACCGTAATCTGCGCCTAAATCTATATAAGCATAATAAAATTACCGCAAGCCCACCCATTCGGGAGTATTATTATATGTTTCTTATCACACTTCCTTCATAGCTTCCTTAAAGCTACCTGCAATTTCCTGCGCAGACATTCTGTTCATGGAGATGTTCACTTTCAAATTAAAGCCAGTTGAATCAGGGGCAGAGAGACGGATGTTTCGTTTGGCTAGCGCATCCGAAAAACGTTTCATATCGATGCTTTTAAGATCCAGATGTACGATATGTGAACCATTATTGTATTTGACAATTTTGCAGCGCTCATCTTTCTGGATCTCGGTAAACAAATACTCTGCTTTTTGCCAGGCACTTTTATATTCCTCAATCCATGAATCTACATAATGCAGGGCTACTGCTGCAAAAGGCCATACTGCAGGAATTCCGGCACCAAACATTCTGCGTTCATGGAAAAGATCGTGGGTAAATTCTTTTGAACCTGCCAGAACCGCACCGCTGGCGGCATTGAAGCATTTGCAAATGGAGGTAAAGGAGGTGTCGAACATTGCACCGTATTTTGCGGGATCAATTCCGGTATGTGCTGCTTGTACAAATAGCCTTGCTCCGTCTAAATGGGTTTTAATATCATTGGCTTTAGCATAATTTGTAATGGCTTTCATGTTTTCGTAAGCAAACATTTGGTCTTGTTGTCTGCGCACCGGACTTTCGATAGAAATTACCCCAACTTTTAAGGAAACTCTTCCTTTTGCTGTTTTACTGACTACTTCTTCGATCTCAGCAAGGGTCATTTCTGTGGTATTCAGTCCGAGTGGAATGAGGTTTAATGCACTCAAAGTCTGACAGCCGTCGCCAGTATCCTGATAAATATGGCTTTGTTCCTGCAAGATTACTCTGCGGTTATTTCCGGCCAAACGTCTTAGTGCCATATGGTTGGCCAGAGTTCCTGTTGGCATGAAAACTGATGATTCTTTACCCATCAGTTTCGCAAATCTGTTTTCAAGTTCTTCTACCACGCCGCCATTTGAATAAAAGTCGGTTTTGATTTTTCCCTCGTCGGCTAGTTTCATTAATAGCTCACCATACTCCTTCGGACTCAAAGGCACGCCGTCATTTATAAAATCAACAGTTTTGCCTGCTAGAGCCGTTGTTTTTTGTGGGATTTCTCCACCATATACATCAGATTGTACGGCTGTTGCGGCAATAATGCTGCCTAGTTTTACAAAATCTCTTCTATGCATCGGGTTATATTTTTATTTTAAAGTTATACTACTTAAAAAGGCAATAGTTTTTAAGGATATCGTATTGTTGCTTACAGCTTGTTAACATACAATTTAATGGTATCCTAAATATGCAAATAAGCCCCCAAAATTCCTAATAAACATAAAATGAGCTGATTAGACCACATCCCTTTAGCCTTTAGCTTTCTGCTTTAAACTTATTAAATTTCCTGCCAATAGGAATCTCCCACCGAACCCCAAAACTTCGCCTTTGGTTCCAGGTTAAGATAAGGATAGGTAACTTTTGACAGGAAAAGGCCCTGAGGATGTGCAGGCAGTATTTTTGAGGGAATATGTTTGGAGATTAGATGGCTTTCAAATTCATTAACACTGAGGTTTCCATCTCCTATTTCAATTAGTTTACGAGCTATAATTCTGATCATTCTGCCTAGAAAGCGATTGGAAGAAATCCTGAATCGAATTCTATCTCCGTCACTATTTATGTACAGACTGGCAGCAGAAACATGACAGATGGTACTTTCGTTCTTATCAGGTGATTTGCAAAATGCACGGTAATCTTCATATTTCGGAAGCAGTATCACTGCTTTTTTCATTTCCTCGAGATTGAAACTTTTTCGAAGGTATAGTGAACTGCTTTCGCTTAGAAATGGATCTTTATAGGTATGGATAAAAAAGTCATAAACCCTTTGAACAGCATCAAAACGGGCATGGGCTTGAGTTTCCATCGGTATAATATCAAAGAGTGCAATGTCATCCGGAAGGATGCGGTTGAGCCTGAAAAACAAATCGAAGTTCCAGCTTTTTTCAATGTGCATGTGGAAGAAGTACTGGCTTGCGTGAACTCCTGCATCAGTACGGCCACAACCGTGAATTGTAATGGGTTGTTTAAAGATGCGGCTTAGGCTATTCTCCAGAACTTCCTGAATACTCAACTTATCTGGCTGTCTTTGCCAGCCGAAATAATTGGTTCCCTTATAAGCGATGTGTACAAAATATCTCACATGTGGATCTTTATTCTGCTAAGCTAATAAATGGAATTTAATAGACGGTAAACCCATATTGTTTAAATTATTAGTAATTTTGTGTTTCACGTATTTCTGGAAAATCTTTGACAATGTATTTCCAGATAATTAAATAAAAATGAAGACTATTGTAATAATTGGTGGAATAATACTTGCAGGTGCTACTGTCATTGCTGTAATGATGGATCAGCGAAACGATGCAGCCAAACCGGAAATTTCAACTCAGGGAACCCCCGCATTGCCTGCTCAGGCTGGTGGAGAAAGTCTAAGCCTCAATCCTGCTCATGGTCAACCCGGGCATCGATGTGATCTTGCAGTTGGTGCTCCGCTGGTAAATTCGGATGGTACCCCGGTTCCAGCTGCCAATCCTCAGAATATTCAATCTGCACCCGTAAGTACAGCACCTGCACCAGCCGGTTTAAAGGTTAATCCTGCTCATGGTCAGCCTGGTCACAGATGTGATATTCAGGTGGGGGCACCGTTGTAGTTCGGGTCAAGCCCGCACTGACATATTCGGGTCAAGCCCGCACTGACCATATAGTTATTTCGCGAATTGCGAATTAAGAAATTGAATTTAAATATCCTCTTTTTCAGGCTGATTGTCGCTTTTTTAACTTTAAGAATGGATATTTGCATTAAGCAATTCTATCAATGAGTAAACAGGTCACTGAGCAGCCCCAAAGCTTAACTCTAAAAGGTAAAAATAGTATTTCCGGAAAGACCGTTTATCCGATTCTAATTGCGATCAGTATTTCCCATTTATTGAATGATGCTTTACAGTCAATAATACCTGCAATATATCCGGTAGTAAAAGAATCTTTTAGCCTGACCTTTGCTCAGGTGGGTTTAATTACTTTAACCTTTCAACTATCAGCTTCCCTGCTTCAACCATTTGTTGGTTTATATACTGATCGTAAACCTCAACCATATTCTCTGGCAATAGGGATGGGATTTACTCTCGTCGGACTAATATTTTTATCTCGCGCACCTAGTTTTGATATACTTATTCTTTCAGTTGCAATGGTAGGAATAGGGTCATCCATCTTTCATCCAGAGGCTTCCAGGTTAGCACATTTGGCCTCTGGTGGTCGGCGGGGAATGGCCCAATCTATTTTTCAGCTGGGAGGTAATTTTGGAAGTTCTATTGGTCCGTTACTTGCCGCTTTAATTATTGTTCCATACGGACAATCAAATATTATTTGGTTTTCTGCGCTTGCATTACTCGCTATTATTTTATTAATCAACATTGGTGGATGGTATAAACGTAAGATCAGAATAAAAGCAAAGCGGCCAGGAATTGAACTTGCCCACACCCAATTATTGCCAAAAAATACCGTATTTTTTTCTGTCCTTATTCTTCTGGTTCTTATTTTTTCCAAGTATATCTACCTCACTAGTATGACTACATACTACACTTTTTATGTGATCCATAAATTTGGGGTATCTGTTCAGGACTCTCAGGTATATCTCTTTGTATTCCTTTTCTCAATTGCTGCAGGAACGATCATTGGCGGACCATTAGGCGATAAATTTGGTAGAAAGTATGTGATATGGGGCTCAATTCTTGGTGTAGCACCATTTTCACTTTTATTGCCACATGCAAATCTGATGTGGACGGTAATACTTACAATCCCAATCGGAGTGATTCTTGCCTCAGCCTTTTCTGCAATTTTGGTCTATGCTCACGAACTTTTTCCCGGAAAAGTTGGAATGGTTTCCGGACTCTTTTTTGGATTTGCGTTCGGAATGGCAGGGGTTGGATCAGCAGTTCTGGGAGGAATAGCTGATCAAACCAGCATTGAATATGTGTATGAAATTTGTGCTTTTTTGCCTTTGATTGGATTGATTACAGTGTTTTTACCGAACATTAAAACGCAGGACTAAGCGATCAATTCAATCCAGAAACTAGATTGATTTGAGGTAATCTTCTTACAATGATAAATTTTCAAATAAAATTTGAAGGCAGAAATGAATAAAGGCTGATACGATTCCTAATAAGTTAATACACGAATTGGCTGAAGATCCTAAAAGAATAAAAAATGATAACAGACAATTCGACTAGAAAATATCCAGTTCAAGACTAAAATCCTTTATTTTCTGTGAATGAGAACTATTCTTGTTTTCTATGCAAGGGTGAAAGGCACCGTTTAATTAATCTCTCATCAGGCCCTGTAGCTGTATTATTTCCCCTTAATCCATATAGAAATGTCATTGATCAGGTCTGCATTAACGTTTGCAGGTATCCGGTACTGCGCACCAGTCCCTTTTTCCTTTTGTGTGGATAATAGGTGGTTAAGATCCGGATAAAGTTTAAACGAGGCATTTTTGTTTGATGCCAATGTGGTTCGCCAAATATTAAAATCCTGTACAGAAACTTGAAAATCATTGCCTCCCTGAAGTATCAGTATCCGATTTTTAATTTTTTTCGAAGTGGCCAGCTGATCATGATTATTCAAATCTATCCAGTATGTAGCCGGTGCCCCAAGGATTACTGAGTCAGGTGCAATATCGCCCAATTTTAAAAGTCTTGACTTATCAATCTCAATGGATGATTCTAAAAATTGCTTTTTCCCTGCCGCACTTGTATCTCCGGAAGATTTGTAGAAGAAAGTATTTTGTTCCAAAATTAGATCAGATAATTTTCTTGCCGGAGCTGCGGCCAGGATAATCCCGTTTAAAGATGGAGCAAGAGTCGCAATTCTTGGAGCGAGCATTCCTCCCAGACTATGTCCTAAAAGATAGATTTGACCTTTATTTACACCTGGCAAGGTGTTTGCCAAGTTAATTGCACTCAGTGCGTCATCAATTACTTCCTCCTTAACGGTAAAAGCCTTGTTAAATATTCTTGGATAAACCATGCTACGTTTTACATAGCGGATGCTTCCAATGCCTTTGGCCGCTAAGCCTGCCGCAAGATCTTTAAAAGGTTTATTTGGACCAACGGTTTCATCCATATCAGAAGGGCCGGAACCATGGACCATAATCACCACCGGGAAATTATTTGCATTTTTCGGACTCGTAAATACACCAGCCATTTGGCCTTCTTCAAATTTTATATTGATTTCTGTCTCTTTGTAAAGAGTGGTATCTGCATAAGCAGGAGCAGCATATTCTGCGTCTGCTGCAACAGGGGTAACAAAAAATCCTAGAAGTTTTTCAGACTTATTAAACACAAAAGTGAATGTCTGAGTTCCTTTAGAGAATCCGCAAGTTAGAATTACTTGAAAATAATCGCCTTTTATAGAGTTTTTGGCACCATCTACAGATTCGTAGGTCCCCATACTGTTTCCCAGCCTGAGCCAGAAAAGTTTTAACTCGTCCGGAGTGATCTGGCCTTTTACACTTTCATCAAAAAAGCCATGCGCTTCTTCAAAGTTACCCTTATCCATGGTATCGAAAAACGAATCAGCACGGTTAATCAGATTGACAATGCCTTGGGCAAAAGTAACCTGACTTATAAACAACAAAATAAACAGGATCTTAAATGATTTCATCAGTTTAATAAATTTCTATTTCAGGGTCGAAAGATAATAAAAATAAGGCTGAAAGGGCACAGAATAAAATTTATGGGGGTTTGGATTGGTAGATTAAAGTGACATATTGAATGGCTCGTTAGTATGCTTTATGTTATAATTTAAGACTTATTTCTGAGGCATTAGCACTATTTTTTCTCTTGGAACGGTTCTTTTGCTCTCTTTTTAAATGGTAGCCCCGCTTTTCACTCATACCCCACAGGCCTTAATCACAGGCCGGTATCCGCTTGAATCGGGTTTAAAAACTCAGGACATCAATTTAAAACCTGAATCATGTCCCATTAATCAAAATTTCAAGAACCTTTAGGAATCATTTAAGGGTCAATTGCCTTGAACTAATTAAACATACTATTATTCAATTCCTTATCAATGGTGATATATCCCGGGTATTTGATCAGTTTATTCCCAACTCTGATACTTGGACGAATTTTTATGCTGATCAGACTGTTTTTCGCGTTTTCTGTTCCCCTCAGGTATGAAAAGATCTCTTGCCTTGTATTTTTGTCTGATAAAATAGAGTAAATATTTGTCCTGATCGTGATAGGTACAATAGTGGTTTCATCAGGGTTTACATTGATTCGCCTCTCTGTAGTCCCATTGACTAATTCCTGACCTTTAAATAAAATAATATAGTCGAACTGATTTATTTCAATGGCTTTTGATCCGGGATTGTTTATTCCAATATTTAGCCTCGCCCTAAGTGGGATATCTTTTCTTATAAGTCCGATGGCGAGTTCCGGGATACTTCCAAGGTCAAAAGTCCTTGTTTTGATTTGCCTAGAAACATCTCTACCTGCAAAATAAACACTATCAGCAGATTTTAAATCATATCGGCATTGTTCCAGAAGACTTATTTTTCTGGATACTCCACAGCCGGCAGAAATGAATACAATAAAACTAATGAACAGAATTTTTTTCATATTGAATTAACGCTTAAACATTCTTGTTATGTACTTTTTTTGACAAATAAAATTGAACAATACCTATTTCGTTTAATAAAATAGAGAATCAGAATACCCACCCGGAAGCAGTTTTTTTCCAAACGAACGGGTGAATGTTTTAACAATTTGTGCAGTTGAAAAGTAAATGCATATAATTAGATTAACAAGTACTTTTTGTTAATTACGTAGTTATGAAATGCTATTGTTATTGACATAATTTATTCTAAAGCTAAATTTTCTTGAATCAATACTAGTTAAACGAAAAGAGAATAATGTACTCATTACCAAATATCCTACCATGATAAAAAACCTGAGCCTTACTCTTGTAATTTTTTTAATAACTGCCATGACCATCGAGTTATCAGCGCAAAGTAAACTCGATATTTTTAAGTAATCACACATTTACGAAAGAAAATAATTTGATTGGTATAGTCAGTTTGAATGGATCGATAGCTAATTCAAACTAAAGGGTGCCAATGCCGCGAGCGCTAGAAAATATTGGGATAAAAACACTCAAACAGCTTTCTAAACATCGTGAACAGGAGGTTTTAAAATTTCATGGTATTGGACCAGCTTCATTGCCCAAATTAAAGGAGGTTCTCAGGTCTGAAAACATATCTTTAAAGCCCTGAATTTCGAAAAAAATTATCAGCTATAATCTCAATATCATATTTCATTATTATCTTTCGAGGTTAAATAGAATTAGGAAATGATTTTCACATTCAAATTTTCAAACACGTTGTATAAAACTCTTGTA
This sequence comes from Daejeonella sp., assembly GCA_044341405.1. Lineage (GTDB taxonomy): Bacteria > Bacteroidota > Bacteroidia > Sphingobacteriales > Sphingobacteriaceae > Daejeonella. The sequence goes on from JBIIRT010000042.1 coordinate 15,381, forward strand.
ATAATTCTCTGTATTGGATTTTCAAAAATACTTTACGGACAGTCGGTTATTCAGCCAGGCCTGAATGATCTCTCATTCTTTAAAAAATCTTCCAAAACTTGGCAGATTGTTGGTAGTGTTCAGGCAGATCTTAATAAAGCGAATACCCTCTACTTCACAAAGGGATCCGGAGTTCTGCTTAATCTGCCTGATAAAAAGCAAAAAGGTGAAGATTTGTATAGCATTGCAGATCACGGCGATCTAGATTTGGAGATTGAATATCTAATGGCTACAGAGTCAAACTCAGGAATTTACCTTCAGGGTCGGTATGAAATTCAGCTTCTTGACACCTGGGGTGCTACTGCCATCAGATCTGGAAGCAATGGTGGAATTTATGAGCGCTGGAACGAATCTAAACCCAATGGTCAGAAAGGTTACATGGGATATGCACCAAGACAAAATGCAAGTCGTGCCCCTGGTTTATGGCAGAAGCTTAAGATTTCATTTCAGGCTCCACGCTTTGATTCAAATGGGAACAAGACAGCTAATGCAGTAATGCTGAAGGTGGAGCTTAATGGGGTACTTATTCATGATAATGTAGAATTATCCGGACCAACCCGTGGTGCAATTGCTGAAGGCGAGGTTGCAGTAGGTCCTTTGCGTATTCAGGGCGACCATGGTGCTGTGGCATTTCGTAATATGAAGATCAGCAGATTTGATAATGGAAGGCCGGCTGAGGCAGTCGCGGCCAATGTAAATACAGTCAACCCGATTCATATTGAGCCTACCGAAAATTATATTTTAAGAAGTTTTATGGATATGCCGGGATCTCCAAGAGTGGTCCATGCGGTATCTGTTGGAAGTCCTGAGAAAGTTCATTATACCTACGACATGGATAATGCAGCAATTATACAGGTATGGCGAGGTGGATTTCTGAATGCAACTCCAATGTGGCATGATCGCGGCGATGGATCTTCAAGACCATTGGGAATGGTTCAGCGATTTGGAAAACCGGTGCAGACACTATCAAGACTTACAAACGGGCAGTCGGCCTGGAGTACTGACACTTCCGGAACCGGATATCGCCCTAAAGGCTATGTACTAGACGCAGAGGGAAGTCCGACATTTAAATATTTAATTTACGGAATTACTGTTAGTGATGCTGTTAAATTACTGGAAAAGGGACAGGGAATCAACAGGCAGATCAGTCTTTCAGACAGCCCTTCAGGAATGTATTTCCGGCTGGCCGAAGCAGCAAGTATTACTGAAGTATCTCAGGGTCTTTATCTCGTGGATGATCAATCGTATTTCCTACGCCTCGACAATACGAACGGTGCAAAGGCAATTATAAGAGATCAAAATGGCCGAAAGGAATTAATTATACCGGCAGCTCAAAGTCTTAGCTATTCAATTTTATTCTGATCCAAATATGATACACCTAAAAAAATTATATCACTCCATTCTTCTCATAGCCATTATTGCTAACAGTATTTCTGCCAATGGGCAGGAAACTCCAAAAGAAGAAGATTTTTTTAAGATAATGAAGGTTGCCACACCAGAAGGAAATATCCTTGAGGTTGGCGGACTTGTAAGTATGCCAAATGGGGATCTTGCTGTTTCAACCCGACGTGGGGATATTTTCATTGTTGAGAATCCAACAAGTAGTAGACCATATTTCAGAAAGTTTGCCTCTGGTATGCATGAGGTTCTGGGCTTGGCCTATAAGGATGGTGCTCTGTATTGTGCACAGCGGGGTGAGCTGACTAAATTGGTTGATACCAATATGGATGGCAAAGCCGATGTCTATAAAACCGTTTACTCCTGGCCGTTATCGGGTCATTATCATGAATATAGTTTCGGACCAAAGATCGCTCCCGATGGATCATTTTTTGTAACCGGAAATGTTGCTTTTGGAAGCGAGGAATGGTGGCGAGGCGAAAGCCGTGTGCCTTGGAGAGGATGGGCAATGCGTATTACTGAAGATGGGAAAATGCAGCCATGGGCAACTGGAATGCGTTCTCCGGCCGGACTTGGTTTTTTAGATAATGAACTATTTTATACTGATAATCAGGGCGACTGGATGGGCTCAGGTGCATTATGGAATATGGAGAAAGGTGATTTTATGGGACATCCCGCAGGTTTAGCCTGGACCGGCCGTCCTGAATCCCCTGTTAAATTGACCGAAGCACAATTTAATTCAAAGATAGATCCCCGTAAAACTAAAAATGATAAGGGACGGTATATCAAGCCCGAAAATATTGTCAATGAGAATTTCAAAACTCTTTTTGATATGAAGTCGGAATTTCCTGAACTGCGCTTGCCTGCGGTATGGCTTCCATATGGAATTCTGGGAATTTCAACCTCTGAGCCAATCACTATTCCAAAGGGTAATTTCGGCCCATTTGAAGGACAAATTTTAGTTGGTGATCAGGGTATGAGTATGTTGTCGAGGGTATTTATGGAAAAGGTTAACGGAGAATATCAGGGCGCATCTTTTGTATTCAGAACAGGTTTTAGATCAGGGGTAATGCGGATGTCATGGGCAAGGGATGGTTCTCTGTTTATAGGTGAAACTAACAGGGGCTGGGGTTCTGCAGGTGAAGCAAATGAGGGTCTGGAACGACTGGTTTGGAATAATAAAATGCCTTTTGAAATGAAAGCGGTTAGAGCAATGCCTGATGGTTTTGAGATTGAATTTACACAGCCGGTTGATCCCAAATCAGCCGAAGATCTGGCTTCCTACTCTGTTGAAAGTTATATTTACAAATACCAGCCCGTTTATGGAAGTCCGCCGGTAAACACCCAAAACCTTAATATTAAAGGTGTAAAACTTTCTGCTGATGGATTGAAAGCAAGAATTGTCGTAGATAATCTTCGGAGATATTATGTTCATACGATAAAGCTTGATGGAATCCGCGAGCGGGAGAATTTTTATTCATTGGTTCATCCTACAGCTTATTATACCTTGAATAATATTCCGGAAGGCTCAAAATTAGCACCATCTGAATTGAGCACTAAAAATTCAGCTTTGATACCTGAAAAGCCACAGCAAAGTACTGTTTCGACTCAAAATGTGACAGCTTCTAATGCATTGGCAGCTGCTAAGCCAGCACAATCCGAGAAGGTGCCAACATTCAACGATGTTAAAGCAATGATGGCATCCTACACTTGTTTATCATGCCATAATCCGGATAGGAAGTTGGTTGGACCTTCGTTCAAGGATATTGCCAAGCGTAAGTATAGCCCCGAAAAGATTTTGCAGCTCATTCATAATCCACAGCCTGAGAATTGGCCTGAATATCCAACTCCAATGCCCCCAATGCCCCAGGTTAAAAAGGAAGATGGTTTGAAAATAGCTGCCTACATCAATTCGCTGAGATAATTTTTGAAATTTTTTTAAAAATTCATCTTGCCTTCATCTTGGTGGTCAATCTTTGAGTATAATTTATCATTCAGTTAAAATTGAAAACAATGAAAACGTATACTCTATTTTTAATCGTATTTCTATTTTGTACCACAGCGTATTCTCAAACCGGAAGAGGAATGAGGAGAGGCGGACAAGCGGGATCAGGAAGAACTACCGGAACCCAAACAATAGGTGCTGAGGGTCAAAGAACAGGACAAAGGCCTTCCGATGGATCGGGAACCAGCGCGCGCAAACAAGGAGATAATTGTAATCCCGGGTCTAAGGGTAGGGGCATAGGTGCCGGTGGCACAGCAGGGGATAGAACAAGAACAAGAACAAGAACTGGAACCAGAATCAGCCAGCCAAATATCCGAACAAATACAGGAGTTCGGAGCTTTTAAGGCTTCTATCATATATATTGCCTTTATATTGAATGATCGTTTGTCTCTTATGAGGCAAACTTTCGTTATTTTTATGCGAAATGAAATTAATAGCTGTTTATCGTACTGTTGTTCTGTTTGCCATGTGTAGCATACTTCCGGCTATGCTATACGCCGAGGAGGTGGAAATCAATATCAAACCAGTCAGAATCAGCGCTATTGAGTCAATTCCTGTTATTTTTCAGGATTCTATTCCGATGAGAAGGGGAGGCGATAAAAAGGAGCAGGATCGTCCTTTGGCAGATACCAGATCAGGTGGAAACAGGCCAGTTGATAATAAGCCGGGTGAAAACAGACCGGGCGAAAACAGACCGGAACAGATTAGGCGTATACAAGAAATTAATGCTGAAAATCAACGTGTTCGTCAGAAATCAGGGATAAAGCAAGTTCCACGTTCAATGCCCAAATTAAAGCCAAAGGCAGTTACAAACCGCGTTCCAATCAGAAGACCTCCAATGAGGATACCGAAGAAAGGAATTGGGGGTATTCATTTTTAAGGCTTCCATATTTTAAGTATGAAAAGAGGGCTTATTGTGTTTTTTAGCACTTTACTTTTTGCAGTAAATTCATTTGCCCAACGTGATACAATAAAGCACGACAGCAAGCAGACGACTCTTACACTTGCAAGTATTTATGGAAATAATGCTAACTATTACGGACAAACGGCAGAACAAAAGTTGCCCTTCATACTTACTAACGCTTCTTTACGATTAAAAAATGGCTTTTACTTTTCAGCAGGCACTTATAAATTAATCAACGCGGGTGGACCCTTCCTGTCAGTTCTTGATTTTTCTGCCGGATTTGAAGCTGATATATCCAAAAATTTGAATGCAGCCTTTGGCTACAGTCGTTCTATTTTTGCTCAGAACTCCCCAATGCTAGGTGCTGCAAACGAAAATACCTTAAGTGCTACTTTAGTCTATGATCTGGATATATTTAAAACCAGTATGAATACTTATTATGCTTTTGGTACACAGCGAGATTTATTTATGTCTTTCAGTACCTCGAAAGCTTTAAATCTGGGAAGTCTGTTCAGCAAAAATGATTTTATTTCTTTTGAACCGGGATTAGAGCTAGTGGCAGGCACTCTGCACTATCTGGAAGAATATATTGTCAGGCGCGACAGACCACTTAATCTATTGCCAAATAACTCCAGATTAATAAACCGTGAACAAAATTATCTAATAACAAGGGATGTTAGCAGCTTTGATATGATCTCGTATAACATGAATATTTTGTTGGGTTATAACCGAAGTAATTATCTAATCGAGACCGGCTGGCAGGTTTCAGTTTTAGGAAATAATGTTACTGAGTCTAAGCAAAAAGCACGGTCATTTTTTAATTTGAGTTTATATTACCAATTCTGATTTGAAAGTACTACTGATCGAAGACGAAAAAACGCTTGCTTACGAAGTTGAAGCGTTTCTTAAAAAGGCATTTTATATCTGCGATCTTGCTCATAATGCACGCAAGGGACTAGAAATGCTTGGAGTGAACCCTTATGACTTTGTTTTGCTGGATCTTGGCTTGCCAGACCTCGACGGGTTGAAGGTTTTACAGGAAGCAAAAAAGCTAAATCCTGATGCTGCATATATTATTCTCACAGCAAGGGGAAACATCGAAGATCGTATCGTTGGACTAGATCTGGGTGCCGATGATTATCTGCCTAAACCCTTTTCCCTGCTTGAATTACAATCCAGAATGCAGGCAATATCCCGCAGAAAGTTTAATTTAAATACCCATGAGCTCGATCTGGGTGAGTTTAAGATCGACCTCCAAAAACGGACAGTCAGCCATTCTGAAAAAGAAATTGAATTGACCCGAAAGGAATTTGACCTGCTCAGCTATCTGCTTCTACACAAAAACAGAGTGCTAACTAGGATGCAGCTATGTGAACATATCTGGGGTACTTTTGCAGATGATGATTATGATTCTAATTACATTGATGTACACATCAAGAATATCCGCAAGAAACTTAGTGCTTTCGGACCGGTAGAATGGCTTGAAACGGTTAGGGGTGTAGGTTATAAAATCAGGAAACAGTGAATTTAATAAGTAAGCTTACCCTTTTCATTACGCTTTCAAAGCTTGCTATCGTATTGCTTTTCATCCTGACTCTGCCCTATCTGATCGGTGGTATTGCCAGAACTTACACGGACTATTACCTCAGGCAGCAGCAGGAAAAGGTTCTTGATGTGGTGTCTAAAAATGGCGTTGAATCCTACCTTCAGGGCGAGGAAAGTTACGGTAGTTATACCATGCTGAAAGAAGAGTATATCTCTCTGGAACCCGTTGCGAAAGGATTTAGTATCGATACAATTTATACCGACGAACGGATCATAGAGCAGGATACTCTGAATTACAGAGTCTTAACCCATTCTTTTCCTGCTGATAGTGGTACTTATCTGATGGAAGTCGGGAAAACCATCGATACCATCGATCAGTATAACCGGCCTTTGCAGCGGATTGCTACTTATGTGTTATTGGCTTTGATTTTGATCACTCTGGTTGTGGATCTGTTTTATACCCGCTACCTCCTTCGTCCATTGGGTAAGATCATCAATACTAAAATTAAGAATAGGAAATTCCCATTTAACGAGAATTCAGTCCCAGTTCAAACCTCCACTACTGATTTTCAATCGCTAGACACGTCACTTATCAGTCTTATGGAGCAAATTCATGAAGCATTTGAAAAAGAAAGAGAATTTACTGCTAATGCATCTCATGAATTAATGACTCCAATAGGCATACTTCAAAATAAGATAGAAAACCTGATGGTGGAGCCGGAAGTAACAGAACTGGTTCAATTACGCCTGATTGGCATGCAAACTACCCTTAACCGGCTCAAACGAATTGTTCATTCCTTGTTATTGATTTCAAGAATTGAAAATGAACAGTTCAGCAAAAAGGAATTTGTAAGGGTAGCCGAATTATTCGATGATGTTTTGGATGAGATTAATCACAGATTGAGCGAAAGGGAAATTAGTCTGGAGACAAATCTTTCAAAAAATTTGGAACTTGTTAACGTTAACCGTGATCTTTTGTTCCAGTTGGTTTACAACCTGATGAACAATGCCATTAGATATAATAAGGCGAATGGTAGTATCCGAATCTGGGATCAGGTAAATGCTGATGGATCGTACGAAGTTGGTATCAGCGATACCGGTATAGGCATTCCGGAAGACGAACTTGCAACCATATTTAATCGTTTTAAGAAGGCAAATCAAGCCGAAGAAGCGGCAGGCTATGGACTGGGACTATCGATTGTAAAAAGTATTGCCGACTATCACAAGATCACTATTGGGATCATTTCTGAAGTTTCTGTGGGAACAACGTTTACGATTCTATTTCCAGAGGAACTTGTTGATATGGTAGAATAGGTAATTGAGACACAATAACTATCGGCCTGATAGCTGACGGGTGGAGAGTAAGATGGTTAACAAAGAGGTTAAAATTGTTCAGATAGATTTTTGGAAAGTAAAACCTGTGTCATAGAGGCAAGTTCAGCCCTTTCCTCCGAAGTAGTTCCGGCAAAAAATTCTGCTCTATGTTAATTTAGGAATAGCAGGAAGCTACCTTCTGCGGCAAGGTTTATTTTACCCTGAGCTGTTTTTCATTGGAACGGGCAACCCTACTTAAGTACCAACAGACATTTTTTGTTTAACACAGGTAAATTAATAAAACAGAAGATTC
>JBIIRT010000139.1:0-6366 GCA_044341405.1 Daejeonella sp.
TCTAATGCGTTCAGATTAATCTCTAAAACAGTCTCATGTACCTTCTGGGTTAACAGCAGGCTGATCCGTTCAAACTCAAATGATCTTGCACCTTTAAGCAGAATGGTTTCGTTTTGAAATTTTAGGGAGTTGAAATGTTCCAGCAGATCTTCAGTACTTACAAAATATTCTGTTGCAATAGAATAGTTGGCAAGGTACTTGCCTATGTGCTCACCAACTGCAATTAATCTATCGACAGATTTATTCTCAAGAAGATGCCTTACCTGATTATAAACTGCCTCAGAATCATTCCCAGGAATATCAGATAAAATCAATGTGCGCCGCTGATGCTGGTTTTGCTGCTTCAAAAAATCAAGGGCTATAGCCAGTGATGAAAGGTCGAGACTATACGAATCATCAATAACAGAACAGTTATTGATACCATTTTTAAGTTCAAGCCGCATTCCTACCGGAATCAGTTTCTCGAGCCGCTTAACAACTTCATCAGGCTCATAACCCATTGCCAGTAAACTTGCCCAACAGATGAGCGCATTTTCTATAGACGCCTGATCAGTAAATGGAATCATTGCCTGAACGTCTTTTCCATTGAATCGAGCCCTTAGAAACTTGAATCTTTCAACAAGAACTTCATCATCAAAAACCTCTAAATTTGCATGCCCACGATAATTCCAAGTAAATTTATTCTTTCCAGGTATTTCACCTTCATACTGATCAAGATACCTATCCGAATAAATAAACAGATCCACTCCTTCAAACAGTTTAAGCTTCTCTCTGATTTTATCATTGATGCTGTCAAAACCTTCATTATGAGCTTCTCCTATATTGGTCAGTATACCAATGGTTGGACGTATAACCTTTGCAAGATTTTCCATCTCACCTGCTTTGGATATTCCTGCTTCAAAGATCGCAAGATTATTCTCCTCATTCATTTCCCATACTGATACAGGAACACCGATCTGTGAATTATAACTTTTAGGACTTCTTACAATGTTACATTCAGGAGCCAAAAGCTGATAAAGCCATTCCTTAACTATGGTCTTACCATTACTGCCGGTAATCCCAATAACAGGATAGCTGAATTTCGAACGATGAGCCGCTGCCAGATCCTGCAAGGCCGTTAATGTATCATTTACCTTGTAGAAATTTGCACCAGGATAGGCTCCAGTATCAAATTTAGAATCAGAAATTACGAAACTTCTAAGTCCAGCCTCATAGATTGCCGGAATGAAGCTATGTCCATCCCTCCTTGCTTTCAGAGCAAAAAAGAGTGCATGATTGATATCACTAAGCTTACGACTGTCGCTAAGAATAGTTCTGATCAAAATATCCTTATTCTGAATAAAAGACTTCGCTTTGAGGATAGCTGTAAGATCTTCTGCTGAATAAAGGATATGATTCATTCTGCTAATTTCAATAAAATTTAAAGATTCTTCTCAAATATTTGCGATATTTCGATGCTTTGAAAAACGAGAACATTAAGCCGAAAATATTTAGCAGAGAACAGGCCAAACAGAAAGCCGAAAGCTATTGCGCCTACCAGGAACGATCACAATATGAGATCAGGAATAAGCTTTATGAATGGGGCTTACATCAAAAAGAGGTAGAGGAAATCATTTCTGAGCTTATTAGCTTGAATTTTTTGAATGAAGAGCGTTTTTCGATGGCTTATACCCTTGGCAAATTCAGGATCAAGGCTTGGGGCAAACTGAAGATAAAACAGGGCTTAAAACTTAAGGGAGTACCTGATAAACTGATCACTAAATCACTTAATGCAATTGATGTAGATGATTATCAGTCGAAACTTAAGCTAATTTTAGAAAAAAAGGCGAGAACGATAACAGAAAAAGACCCATTTAAAAGGCGTTATCTATTGAGTCGCTATGGTGCAGGTAAAGGTTATGAGAGCGATCTCATCTCAGAGCTACTGATTAACAATAAGTTATAATAATTTTTAAAAAATAATAAAAAACACTTGTCAAAATTGCTTTTGTACCTATATTTGCACTCACCAAAATGCGAAAGTAGCTCAGTTGGTAGAGCACGACCTTGCCAAGGTCGGGGTCGCGAGTTCGAATCTCGTCTTTCGCTCCAAATCCCTTCCCTACCAGGAAGGGATTTAAGTTTAAAGGAAAAACACTGCCTAACGATGGCATAACCATCTGCTCGGATGGTGGATCCCGATTACTATCGGGAGGTAGACACGCCAATTGGATTGTGTTAGAGTGAATTATAACCATCTGCTCGGATGGTGAATCCCGATTGCTATCGGGAGGTAGACACGCCAATTGGATTGTGTTAGAGTGAATTATAACCATCTGCTCGGATGGTGGAACTGGTAGACACGCAGGACTTAAAATCCTGTTCGCCCTAAAGCGAGTGCGGGTTCGATTCCCGCTCCGAGTACATAAGCTCTTTGGAAACAAGGAGCTTTTGTTTTTTATACGTTTTTATATCTTATACAAACGCTAAAGCAGGTACAGGTGCGTCCCGATTACTATCGGGACCCACTCCGAGTACAATCCTTTTTACATCGCAATGAGGATTTTTTATTTTTACCAACATTCAGACCTAATTTACAATTCTAATAAGGCAATTTTGAATTTGATATAGGTTAACCAAAGTTTTAACATACATCTCTTATCTTTGTGTATGGAAGAACCTTTTGATATTTTTATCGGACCAACAACTTATTCTGTATTTCCGGAAGAGGATAATACATTTACTATTTTCAAAGAAGGCAAAGAATATATACACATTCAAAAGGATACAGAAGGTGTTTGGTTGAAACTCGATTATGAAACAGATCTTCCAATTTTTGATGAAGATCCTGAGGTAAATGATATTGGGCGTGAGATAAATTTACACCAAGCCGTTTAATGTGATCCTACCCAAAGGATACTTTGTTCTCATAAGAAGCTTTTTAACCTACCTCTAACCAACGATTGCCCTCTGGTCGGGATTATGGCGTACCTTAGCTTTTTTCAGCATTTTCACCGTAACATATGCACACTCAAAGCAATGGTTGCTGATCATACCAACCAAAGGGAAAGCTAAAGAAGGCAACAAAAAAAAAGGCACCCTTGTGAGGCGCCCTTTTTTTATAAAAAGCTTAATATTATTATTTCCATTCTGGATTCTGAACCATATTGGCGTTAGCATTTGTAACAGCTTCCGGAATAGGTAAAGACCATTCTCTTGCTGTTGGAGCTAGGGAACATTTACCGGAAGGAGAAATTGAAATAACACCACAAGTGCTTCCTCTTGTAATAGTTCTAGTTGTACGTTTCAGATCGAAAAAGCGATGGCCTTCACCAATCAGTTCGCGTCTTCTTTCATCTGCGATGGCGGTCTGTAATGCCGCTCCGGTTAATGCTTCAGGAACATAATTAGGGATTCTAGCTGTTCTTAGAGTATTAAGATCAGCCATTCCTAAAGCATCCTGGTTGTTTTTACCGTAAGCCTCAGCTCTAATCAGGTACAATTCTGCGGTTTTCATCGCTAGGAAGTTCGCATTACCATCAGAAACAGTGCCTTTTCCTTTATACTTGGTTAAAGCAACACCTCCAGAGATGGTTGTAAAATATGCAGAATAACGGATGTCATTGCTTCTGATCAATCCAGTTGTACCGGCTACAGTAGCTATTTCCAAAGCAGGTCTGAAGTAACTACGATTACTGGTCGCAAAGAATACCAGGAATGTTGGTCCACTTTGACCAGCATCGAATTGCACATTCCAGATAGATTCTCCTGCTGCGGCGCCATTATACATGCCGCTAAAGGTAGTCTGATTACTAACTAAAGCAGGTGCAACTGCAATACCTTTGTTCGCAGCAGCGATTGCATCCGCCCACAAGCCAGCATATAAGGAAATCCTTGCTCTAAGCAAATGAAGGGCAGTAAGACTAAGGCGTGGCCTAGTTACCAAATTCACTGGATTAATTGCCACATCAACATCTGATAGAAGCGGTTCAGCAGCGGCCAAATCTGCAAACATTTCATCATAATAAACTTTATTAGTTAGCCTTGCTGGTTTCTCATCTGCAGAAACCTTAAAGGATTTACTGTAATATAAAGCCAGCGTGGTTGTGCTGTTCCTGTCATAGTTGGATGCAAAATATTTGAATAAATCAAAGTGAGCTAAAGCCCTGATAGTTAGGGCCTGACCTTTTATACGATTGATTCTCTTTTGGTTTGCCGGAGTGGCAAACTTATCAACATCTCTCAACACAATATTAGCAACAGAAATTACCTTATATATTGCATTGTACGTGTTATTGATCTGAGCTGTATTTTGCTGATAAACCCAATCTGCCATAGCTCTTGAATTTGCTAATGTCTGAAGAGTTTCATACAGGTTGTCGCTCATTATGTCGGGCATCATTGACGCTCCACCACCAGTTCCACTACCCGATCCATAATAATCGTTGGCTCGGAAATTGGAATAAGCTCCATCTAACACTTGTTCAACCTGAGCAATGGTAGAAGGGTTATTTGCCGCATCTAATGAAAACTCGGGTTGCAATTCTATGATGTCTTGCTCCTTACACCCCTGAAGCGTCAATGCGCCCACAAGAATTAAGACTGAAGTACGTTTTAATATATTGATCATAATATTTTCTATTTAGAATTAAAAACCTATTGATAAACCTAAAGTCAGCTGTTTCAATGCAGGGTATTGAGCACCGGTTAAGGATGTTCCTGTAGCCTCAGGGTCAAAGCCTCTGAATTCAGTTGATGTCCATAAATTTTGTCCCTGAACGAATATCCGGGCCGCTCTTATCTTCATTGATTTTAAGGCAGATGAAGGAACAGTATATCCGAAAGTTACGTTACGTAATCTCCAGAAGTCAGCTTTTTCCAAAAACCGGCTTGTTTGAGACTGGTAAGTATTTCCACCTGAAGACGTTGCCCTTGGTACATTAGTAATTTGTCCGGGAGTTCTCCATTCGTTTAACACATCAATATGCATGTTATCGTAGAAATAATCGGGATTGGTAAGGTTGTTCAAGTCATTATTGTACATCTGTCTATCCAAGAAGAAGGTCATCAATGCACTAAAATCAAAACCTTTATAACTTAAATCAGTAGTAAGAGCTCCAAAAAGCGGCGCATCTGAAGTACCATAAACAATTTTGTCTGCCACACTAAATGTAGGAGTAACAGTTCCATCCAGTTTGCGATATAACGCATTTCCTGTTGCAGGATCAACACCTACAAATGGAACCAGGAACAAGCTATTTAGAGGTTTGCCTTCTTTTAAAACAGTAACTCCAGAAATCACGTTATCCCTTGGGATATCTACGATTTCATTTCTGTTGTAAGAAATATTTCCTCCAATATTCCATCTTAATGATTTAGTTCTGATCACATCACCACGGAGAGAAAATTCAACCCCACGGTTTCTTAAAGAACCAAAGTTACTGGTGATCGAAGTAAATCCTGCTCCCGCTGGATCAATAGGCACACCATATAACTGATCTATAGTCTCGCGATTGTAGTATTCAATTGTTCCTGAAATACGGTTAGTCAATACTCCGAAATCTAATCCAATGTTAGAGGTTGTACCTGTTTCCCAAGTTAACTGTGGGTTACCTGGAGACGTCGGGGTAAATCCACTGACACCTGCATAGGCAGCTCTACCAAAGATTGGGGTAGGAAAATCATCAGTACCCTGATTACCTGTAGTACCATAACTGGCACGTAATCTCAGGTCGCTAATAAAATTGATGTTTTTAACAAATGATTCCTGAGAGATCATCCATGAAGCTCCGATTGATCCGAAGTTTGCCCATCTGTTACCAGATCCAAACCTTGAAGAACCATCTCTTCTTGCTACTAAATTCACAAAATACTTACCATCATAACCGTAATTTGCAAGACCGAAATAGGATAATAAACCGTTTTCAGTACCGAAGCCATTAACTGGGGAAATCAGGTTTGGAGTTGTAGCCGTTCCTGGAGTAATACCCGCTTCGTTTTCAAATCCATTTGTAAAGCCATATCCTGTAAAACCAAATGACCTAAAACTGTTCTTTACTACTTCAGTAAACAAGCCACCACTGATTTCGTGCTTATTAATTGTTTTTGAATAATTAAGTGAAGTTGTACCTGTATATCGGAAATTCCTGTTGAAAGACCTTGTTAGCGCGCCTTGTCTTGCCTGAGCACCAGAAACTAGCGGGTTTGTAAAGTTATCGGCCTCATTTTGAGTATAATCTCCACCCCAATTAGTTCTTACAAACAATCCTTTAACCGCTGGGACATGATATTCAAGGTAGGTAGTAACCAAACCTTTAAGTTGCTTACCATCATTTCTATTCAAGAATAATTCCATAGCACCGTTGTTCTGCCCAGAAGTAAGTTGTC
>JBIIRT010000140.1:0-6297 GCA_044341405.1 Daejeonella sp.
TACTGTCTATCAATAAAGCAAATCCTACCTTTAACCTATCTAACCAAATAACGACGCTAGGATCTGCTCCATTTAATATCGTTACCTCTACTAATAGTAGTGGAAGCATTTCTTATACAAGTAGCAATCCTACAGTAGCAACAATTAATGCCGCTGGCTTGGTTACGATTGTCGGCTTAGGGGAATCCATTATAACGGCTACTTTGGCAAGCGACAGTAATTATAATGGATTAATGAAGACAGCAAAGCTTATCGTAAATGATCAAGCTCCAAGTAATTTTAGCTATAATCCATTGTCTATTACAGTTTCCTACCCAGCTTCTATTAGCCCGCTAAAACCAATTATATCTGGAGGAATGGTAGAGAGCTATTCTATTAATCCCACTTTACCAGCTGGATTAACTATTAATTCAATAACAGGAGTTATTTCGGGGTCAGTCTCCACTAAGGTTAGTGGGAAGATAATTTATACCATAACAGCGATTAATAGTGGAGGAAGTGCAACTACAACATTCACAATTAATTTTAACTCGGCTCCAAGCGAATTAAATCTCAATAAATCTAATTTGTTTGAAGCAAATAATATTGGAGACCTTATTGGATTCCTTAATGCTGTTGATGCTGATATAAACGACAGTCATTACTATGAGTTTGTGACTGGAGCAGGGGATACCGATAATAGTAATTTCAAGATCTCTTCTAATCAACTCAGGGCCAACACAATATTCAATTTTAGTGCTAAAAATAAATATTTCGTCCGAATAAAATGCACAGATAGTGGAGGCTTGAGCTTTGAAAAAGAATTCTTGATTTTAATTAGTCAAACACCTACTATTACAGGTACTGGTAATAAACTTGGCTCGAAAACATTTATTCCAGCTAGCCCAAATCCAGAGATAAGTAAAGGGTTTTCTTCCCAATTAAATGTGACAGGATCGGATTTGGTTAGTTATGCATGGAGCCCATCTACAGGATTAAGCTCGACAAATATCGCAAACCCAATTGCAGCGCCAGAATACACTACAAATTATGCTGTTACTGTAACAAATAGTTACGGCAGTAGCACAACTAAATATATTACTGTTGTGGTAAATGAGGACTATTTTATCACACCACATAATATTCTTACTCCAAATGGTGATGGCGAAAATGATATCTGGATCATAGAAAACATTAATAGTTACCCAGACAATGAGGTAGTGATATTTGATTTTATAGGAACTATATTACTGACGACTAAAAATTATAAGAATGATTGGGATGGTCAATTTAACAATCAGCCATTACCCGTTGGTACATACTATTATATAATTAGAATTGGGAATTCGAGAAAAAAAGGATTTATCACTATAGTAAGATAATGGAATTCTGGAATATTGTCATCAGTTTTAAACTTATTTTACAGGGGTTATTACTTCTAAATGGCTCTGGTTTATTTTACCGCTTAGAATAGTTTTCTATAATACCATTGTGGATTATCGCAAGGCTGCCCTGATCAGAGGTATGTGGATGTGAATTCCAGTCTGAAGGTTCACCACATGTGTTGCCCAGCATTTATGGCCCATACCCATAGTTCCATGCAGGTTCTAAACTTCAACGGAATGTTTCAGATCACTTATTTTCCCGACTTTATTATATATATTCAGATTACTAATCATAAGTGCCACTCCGGCACTGTCATATCCTCTATACTCAAGTCTTTGGAGGCACTTGTAATTATAGGCTAGGCATCACGATGTGTGATGTAAGCAAAAACTACACACAGATTTATAATTTAATCTAAGTAAACTAATACTTTGCGGGAAGTAAATATGAATTTGATGGGGCTTTAATTTATTTTGCTATAAATTATTCTGAGCTTCATTTGATAGCTCAATCCTGATTTTCCACTTCCAAGTATAGACCCGCCTGCAGTACTTCCTGAAGCTGCCGGACCAATTGATCTATTGTAATCGGCATTGACTGGCGCAATAAAGGTGTCGTATTGTTTCAACTTACCTTTCAAGATATCCTGTATATAGCTTGTGATTTGAAATTTGTATTGATTTTTACTTGAGTCATAAAAACCGCCAAAGTCAACATCAGTTAAAGAAAATGCAGCTTCTGTGCTAAAATCAGGTATGAATTGTCTCTGACTTGCAATGTCAGTGCGGTACATGATTAGTCTAGAAGCGGGTTTAAATCCGTCTGATCTGCCAATAACGGATACAATTAGCTCTGCTTTATTGATAGTAATATTTCCAAGATTTTTTAGTTTCTCAATATGGGGAAAGCGAATCTTTGTGCGAAGTCCTGCCAATCCTTGAACATAAGTTATATTCTGTTGGCTGGTACTATTCAAATTTGCAGGTATAGCGGTACCGGTGTAGTCATGTTTAAAGTCGGCGATTACAGGTAACGTGTTATTGACAATCGGAAATTTGTGCAATACTGTATCAGTTGTCGCTCCATTTTGACTTTTATAATAAATTTCCAGTTTGCTCGAGTCAGTTAGATTGAAGAATGCTATCCCCCCCGGACCTGTACTCTGTGCTTTATTAATGGTGAGATAAAATCCTTTGACTGATTTGTTTAGTAGGTCATTGCTACTTAAAGTAGTGGTGCTGGCATTAAGAAAGTTTGTAGTAACAAAATTTGAATTGATTGGAATTCGCATTTGGGGTGGCTTACTTACTGTTTTATCTGGCTTCCCTGTTACAATTTCATTGATTCGTACGCTGTCCTTGATACTAAATCTAAGTTTCTTACTACCAATTACAGTAGATGCATAGCTTTGAGGCTGGGTATTATAATATTGAATGGAGGTACTTAATGGGTTATTTAGCTGATGAACATCAACTTGAAAATTCGATGTGCTATCGCCGTAAAATTCTTTAGCATAATAGAGCACCAGAACTGCTGAATCTAATACCGGGGATGTTCCGAAAGAAAGGCCAGGAGGATCCATTGTCAGGGACATTGCAATATTTGCAGTTGTTTTTCCGAAAATGGGATCAATAAAATGGCCAAGAGGATACTTTGATAAGGTATTGGTAACCATGGTATCATCCTTTGCCGTGAAGGATACTAACGTTATTGTATCTGTAAAAGTACCCGTAACTGCCGTAGAAGGGTCAACATCAAGTCCGATTGAATCTGTGTTCTGGCAGCTACTTAAAATAAAAAGACTTATCAACAAGGTTAATAAGTCTAGTTTGTATAATTTCATCCGTATTACATTAAATTTTAAAAGCTTGCAGACTCTTTACAATTCCAGGTAATTCCTCCTTATTTTTATTTGGTCTGCTTGTTTACGATTAAACTAATGAAACTAATTCCTCAGTAACAATTTCTTCGTAAAGGTTGTAATAATTTTCGTAATCTGCAGTGGAATGGAATTCTAAAAGCGGTTTATTGCATTTTTTAACAAACTTTAACACTTCTTGGTTAATATTTTCACACGCACATACTACCGCATCAGAATAGGAGATTGCTCCAAGATTCAAAGCTGTATTAGTGGCAAGAGAATAAATTTCAGTATGTTCTGCATTCATCCCATTCATAATTGCTTTGGTAGCAAATTCTGAACTAAGTGAATTATCAAAATTATCGTCATATAAAGAGTAAACAACTTTTGCGTTTTTAAAAGCTGGATCATCTTTGTACAAAGTTTTTAAATAAGCAGGTACAAGTGCACTCATCCAGCCATGACAATGAACTACATCAGGAGACCAGCCCAATTTTTTTACAGTTTCTAGAGCTCCTTTACAGAAAAATATGGTTCTTTCATCGTTGTCGGCATAGAACTTATTGTTGTTATCTGTAAAGACATGCTTTCTCTGAAAGTATTCTTCATTATCAAGGAAATAAACCTGCATTCTGGCAGAAGGAATGGAGGCAACCTTTATAATTAATGGATTGTCGTTATCATTTATCATGATATTCATACCTGAAAGCCGGATTACTTCATGTAATCTGTTGCGTCGTTCGTTAATATTGCCGAAACGTGGCATTAGAATCCGGATTTCAAATCCCTTATCCTGCATCGCCTGAGGCAGGTGGCGGGTAATTTCGGAAATTTTGGTAAGTTCAAGGAAAGGCGACATCTCATGCGTAATAAAAAGAATCTTCGTTTTTGCCATCTCCGGTCTGATTAATTTAAGTGTAAGAAATTTTTCGAACCACAAATGTAAGCATTATCTTATAAAATATCAATGAATTAGGCAAGTTGTTTTGGTTGTGTTTAAGTAAATAACCATTTTTGACTGCATTTTAATCAAATTGTAATTTGAAAATCTTTAATAAAAGGGAAGATATACACCATCATCTGAATGATTTAAGGTCAGCAGGTAAATCCATTGGATTTGTTCCGACTATGGGTGCATTGCATGCCGGCCATCTATCCTTAATAGAGGCAGCCCGCAACAAGACTGATGTGGTAGTTTGCAGTATTTTTGTAAATCCAACCCAGTTTAATGATAAAAAAGATTTAGAGAATTATCCGAGGACATTAGAGGAAGATCTCGAAAAATTGAGAGCTTTCAAGTGTGATATATTGTTTTTACCAGAAGTAGAAGAAATGTACAATAGTTCGGAAATCTGGAAAATCAGTCTGGGTGATCTGGATAAGATACTTGAAGGAAAAATAAGACCGGGTCATTACCAGGGGGTGACGCAAATCGTAAACAAATTGTTTAATACGCTAAAACCAGACTTTGCTTTTTTTGGCCAGAAAGATTACCAACAGGTAATGGTAATTTCGCATATGGTGAGAAAGATGAAGATCGATGTCAAAATTGTTGTTTGTCCTATCATCAGAGAAATGGATGGTTTGGCAATGAGTTCTAGGAATGTTTATCTCTCACCCGAAGAAAGAATCCAGTCGCTTGCATTGTACCATGCGTTAACATTGGCTCAAAACTTATTCGAAGCGCACTCTATTGTTGAGACAAAAAAAAGGGTAAGATCTTTTCTAGATTCATGCCCTGGAATAGAGACCGAATATTTTGAAATTTTTAATGCCCGTACATTTAAGCCTCTCAACTCAAAGAACGCAGCAGTAACCATAGCTCTGATAGCAACCAGGATTGGGAAAATCAGGATCATAGATAATATGTACCTGAATAAAGGAAATTCACAGTGAGAATTTTACCAAAAAATTGGGTTAGATATCTAATAGTTCTGACGGTTGGAATTTTATTGCTTTACTTAGCTTTTAAAGGGCAAGACCTTAACAAAATGATTTCTGATTTACAGAAAGCGAATTTTGAATGGGTAATTCTTTCTATCATAATAATTTTGATAGCTCATTTTCTCAGAGCATACAGATGGAATTTGATGATCGGCTCGCTTGGTCATGGTACACCTTCTTTAATGAATACTTTTCATGCGTTAATTATGGGATATCTTGCCAATCTGGCTTTCCCGCGCATGGGGGAGTTGGCGAGGTGCACAGCGCTAAATAAATCTGACAAAATTCCTGTTACAAAGCTTTTAGGTACAGTGATTGCAGAACGTGTAGTTGATTTACTGATGCTGGGCTTAATATTTTTACTCGCTATTTTGTTGGAGTTTAAATCATTATCTGGATTTTTAAACGAGCATGTAATGAGCAAGTTTAGTGGTAGGATAGGAGAGATTATCTTGATTATGCTAGGATTAATTCTTCTATCTGTGAGTAGTATCTTCTTATTAATTCTGATTAAAAAAAGAAAATGGGAATTCACCGAGCGTATCTTTCATTTTTTTTCAGGTATGAAAGCAGGAGTTCTATCCTTAAAAAGATTGGATAAAAAAATAGGATTTCTGCTCAGTTCGGTATTGATCTGGGTGCTCTACGGACTTTCTTCATACTTCTGTTTTTTTGCTCTGAGTGCTACTTCATCTCTCGGCCCGGGAGCCGCTCTCTCAACTTTAGTATTTGGAAGTCTTGCAATGATTGCTCCGGTCCAGGGAGGAATTGGCGCATTTCACTGGATGGTTTCAGAGGGTTTGCTAGCATATGGTATATCCAAAACTGATGGACTTTCTTACGCGTTGTTAGTTCATACAAGTCAAACAATAATTATCCTATTTATTGGTTCATTAAGTTTAATTTTGTTTCTGAAGGAATCTAATCGTAAACAATCCAATGAGTAGGCTAGAAAACATTAAAAATAAGATCTATACTCAGGCAGACTTAAAGGCCATATTGAATGTTTGGCGTTTGCTCGAAAAGAAAATAGTTTTTACAAATGGATGCTTTGATCTTTTACATCTGGGGCACATAGATTATTTGTCAAAGGCTGCTGATATGGGAGATAAACTGGTTATCGGACT
>JBIIRT010000043.1:0-22292 GCA_044341405.1 Daejeonella sp.
CTTCATTCGAATTCTTGGTTCCGCAAGCTGTCAGTATTAACAGAGCGAAATATGTTAGAAGATTTTTCATTTGTCTTTATTTTTTTGAGCCTAAATAATTTAAATTAATAATGCTTTCATTTAATGTCTTTAGGATGTCCAGATAATTACTTCGGATCACTATTGACTGATTGTTGAGCATAACCCAATCGAGATAGTTGATATCACCATTAATAAATTGTTTATCGGCAGTCTGACTAATAGTTTTTGCCTCTGGCAGCGAGTTGATTTCAAAATAATTAGCCGCCTCTAAATATTGTTCATATTGTGATTGGGCACTTTCATAGTCATTTCCAATCGTTTTTAGCTCATTTTGGTATTCATTATCAGCTATCAATTCCTTAACCCTGGATGCATTTATCCTCGCTTTTTGAGAACCTGAAAAAATAGGTATTCCTATTCCGATATGACCGGAGTTGAAGCGCCTGGATTCTGAGTACAATAAATTGTCTGCACCAGTACCCTGAATACTGGCATTGAAATAACCAAGACTGATATCAGGAAGCATCTTTGATCGCTCTAACTGAGTATTTGCGGCAGTGGTAATCTTCTGTTGATCTGATATTTTCAACAGTGGATGTTCTTCCAATGCCTTTAATGACACCATAACTGGGAGGTCCATTCTCAAAGAATTGCTGGTCGGCTCAAATTGATTTGTCGCGTTTAGAACTAAAGCCAGCTGCAGTTTCGCTAATTGGATTTCTTCCTGTAAGGATTTTAACTGCAGAAATATTCCACCTCTCTGACTTTGAGCTGTGGCTTTCTCTAATATATTAGTTTCACCTGTTTTAAATCTTAAATTAGCTTTTGTAACAAATTCTGAATAAATACTGTCTGCCTGTAATAAAAGTCTTTCTTTTTCTTTCAGGATGATGATATTATAATATATCTGAGATACTCTTTTCCTGATTTCAGCCTCTTTTAATGAAATACTTAAAACCGAAGCTTTCCATTCTTCATTCAGAACCTTTTTTTGATTGGAATAAACTGTTGGGAAACTGAAAGACTGACTTAAGCCAAATCTAGTATCATTATAAATACTATTCAGCTGTCCAAACTCAGTACTGAGATTTGCCTGTGGTAAATTTGCCGATGATCGGATTAGTTTTTGCTGGTATTCAGCTTTAAGCTTTTCGTTTTTTACTAATAAATTATTTTTCAGGGCCGTATCAATCGCCGCCTGCAGACTTATTTGTTCTTGTGCATTTACTTTTAAAATTCCTGAACAAGCAAAAAATATTACTAAGGCTACCGGTATTTTTGACTGTTTAGATTTTCCACTTTTCTCAAAAATAATATACAATATGGGCAATACAAATAAAGTCAGGAGTGTAGCAATCATTAATCCTCCAATAACCACAGTAGCTAAAGGCTTTTGAACTTCGGCACCGGCGCCATTACTCAGTGCCATTGGTAAAAATCCGAGTGATGCAACAAGAGCAGTCATCATTACCGGACGTAAGCGTGTTTTTGTCCCCATAAGTACGATTCTGTTAAGATTTGTAAGTCCGGATTTTTTTAGCCTGTTAAATTCAGCAATCAGTACTATCCCGTTTAATACGGCTACTCCAAACAAAGCAATAAAGCCAATTCCTGCACTAATACTAAAAGGCATTCCGCGCAGAGCCAAAAAGAATATTCCACCTATAGCAGAAAGTGGTATCGCTGTGTAGATTATTAAGCCTTGTTTCACTGAATTAAATGCAAAAAACAGAAGTATAAAGATCAATAATAAAGATACAGGAACTGCAATCATCAATCGCTGTTTTGCTGCATTAAGATTCTCAAAGGCGCCACCATAGGTAACATAATACCCAACAGGAAGCCTGATTTGTTTTTCAACTTTTGACTGCAGCTCATCCACAATGCTTTGTACATCTCGGCCTCTTGCATTAAAACCTACGACAATTCTCCGCTTAGCATCCTCACGCTGTATTTGATTGGGACCATCTTTAATCGACACGTTGGCAAGCTGATAAAGAGGAATATTTCTTCCCCGAGGACTAGGAATTAATAAATTCCTGACATCATCAAGTTCTTTTCTTTTCTCATTATTTAGCCTTACAACTAGGTTAAAACGCTTTTCCCCTTCAAAAACAAGTCCGGTACTTTGACCTGCAAATGCCGTATTGACTATTTTATTAATGTCTGTAATTTTTAGATTGTATTGGGCGATAGTGGCTCTGTTATATTCAATTACAATTTGAGGAATACCGGTTACGGGTTCAATAAACAAATCCTGACTTCCCTCAACAGTATTTACAATTTTACCCAGATTCCCTGCATATTTAGCCAGAGTATCCAAATCCTCACCAAAAATCTTTAAAACCACATCCTGTCTTGCGCCGGTCATCAATTCATTAAAACGCATCTGTACAGGATATTGAAAACCGGCAGTAATTCCCGGGATATCCTGTAGTGCTTTACCCATTTTTTCTGCTAGCTCATCAAATGTTTTTGCAGATGTCCATTCATCTTTATCTTTAAGAATAACCATCATATCGCTCGCTTCCATTGGCATTGGATCAGTTGGGACTTCTCCACTTCCTATTTTAGTTACAATTTTAATAACTTCAGGGAATTGTGTTTTTAATATCTGCGCTACTTTGGTAGTATTCTCAATCGTTGTATTTATGTTACTGCCAGTCAGTACACGAGTATCAACAGCAAAATCACCTTCCTCAAGAGCAGGAATAAACTCCCCGCCAAGACTAGATAGCACAAAAACAGCTGAAATGAAAAGTATAATTACGGAACCTAGAACAGCTTTTGGGAAGCGTAAAACTTTTGACAGTAAATTTTGGTATGACCTTGATATCCGGTTCATTACCCTGTCTGACAGGTTAGGTTGCTGCTTGACTTTCTTACTCAAAAACCAGGCACTCATCATAGGAATATAGGTAATAGAAAGAATAAATGCTCCCAGAAGTGCAAAAGCTACAGTTTGTGCCATTGGTTTAAACATCTTACCCTCAATGCCTTGTAAGCTTAAAATAGGCAGATATACGATCAATATTATTATCTGACCAAAAACTGCACTATTCATCATTTTACTCGCTGATTTCTTTACCTCATCATCCATTTTTGACTGACTCAGACGATTGACTATTCCATATCTGTTACCATGAGATATTTGGTGCATCACTGCTTCTACAATAATAACAGCTCCATCCACAATTAAACCAAAATCAAGTGCCCCTAAACTCATCAGGTTACCACTGACTTTAAAGGTATTCATCAGTATAATTGCAAAAAGCATGGATAGCGGAATTACAGAGGCAACTAATAAGCCCGCTCTGAAATTTCCGAGAAAAAGCACTAGAATGAAGACTACAATCAAAGCCCCTTCCATCAGATTTTTTTGGACGGTAGAAATGGCATTATTGACCATTTTAGTCCGGTCAAGGAATGGCTCTATAATTACCCCTTTGGGTAGGGTCTTTTGAATTACTGCTATTTTGTTTTTTATATTTTTGATGACCTCACTGCTATTGGCATCTTTGAGCATCATTACAACAGCTCCCGATACTTCACCTTCATCATTATAGGTCATTGCGCCAAATCGTGTAGCATATCCAATATTGATAACTGCAACATCCCTGATGAATATTGGTGAACCACTTTCTGTACTCTTTACACTGATGTTTTCAATGTCTTCTTTTGATCCAATAAGGCCTTCTGAGCGGATAAAAAGTACTGTGGGACCTTTTTCAATATAAGCTCCGCCTGTATTTTGGTTTCCTTGCTCCAGGGCATTGAAAACATCATGAATAGTAATATTGAATGATTGTAATTTATCAGGATCTACGCTTACTTCATATTGTTTTAATTTTCCTCCGAAGCTGCTAACCTCAGCAACGCCTTCAACACCAAGTAATTGGCGTCTTACAATCCAATCCTGGATGGTCCTTAGCTCAGTTTCATCATATTTGTTCTCAAAACCTTTTTCAGGCCGTACCACATATTGATAAATTTCACCAAGACCTGTGGAGATTGGACCTAGTTCCGGTGTTCCTATACCCGGAGGAATAATAGATTGAACCTGCTGCAGCCTTTCAGCTACCTGTTGCCTGGCCCAATAAACATCTATTTCATCATCAAATACAATGGTAACCAATGAAAGACCAAATCTTGAAAAGCTTCTGATTTCTTTTATTCCTTTGATATTGCTGTTTGCCTGCTCTATTGGAAAAGTAACCAGGCGCTCTATATCAGTTGCGCCAAATGAAGGAGCAACTGTAATTACCTGAACCTGATTGTTGGTTATATCAGGAACAGCATCAATAGGTAGTTTTGTTGTTTGATATGTACCGTAAACTATAAGTCCGATAACAAACAATCCAATAATGAGTTTATTCCTAACGGAAAACTCTATAATAGCGTTTAACATAAAATGCCTTGTTTAACGATTTATTAATAATAATAATATTTCTGCTCCTGAAATAGAGGCAGAATTAGAATTTAACAAAATTGTTTAACTGTATTTTGGCGGCTGCCAGATATTGGAAAGGTATTCAGAATGGAAGCAGATATTTTCCAGAAGATTATACTCGTTCAAATCAATCACTATTGGCTTGATTAGTGTAAGAAGTTGAGGATTGTTACTAAATGTAAAAAGCATACTATGTGTTGAACCTTCATGAGATTTGAAAGGGAGACGCATATCTTTATCATGATCGGCATACTTAACGTCATTGTTAGTGTAATGCATGACCAGAAAATCCCAGAAGGTTGTTCCCTGATTCAATGATTTATGCTCATTGAAATGCTCTGCAAGTAATGGCACTTTCAACACCTGGTAAAATTCAGTTGTTGAAATCAGATAGGCTGAAATAAGTAATATGGAGAGTAACTTTTTCAATAATCAAAAGTACAAAAAAATCTTGTTTTAATTTCTGTCGGCTTATTCACTTATCTTTTTTAAATATTAATTGAGTTCGATATAATTAGGGTAAAATAATACGGTTATAAAACATCAGAATAGGCTCTGGAGCAATAATATTTGGTTTTTTGAAACCAATACCTGTGTGTTATTGGTTGATTCAGTCCTTTCCTTCGGAGTATTTACGGCAAGAATTCGTTGTCATTCCAGCTGGAAAGCTGGAACCTCCTAATCTCCAAAATTGTTGTCATTCCAGCGGAAGCTGGAACTCCTGCGGCAAGGTTTAGTTTACCTGTAACTGTATTTCATCGGGACGGGCAGTCCGTCAATAGATGAACCGCCCCTGTAGTTAAACCTGGGTGTCAGCTCTAGCCTTTTGCCCGTTCAAAATTTTTTCTCAAAAAGCAATTTATGGGCAAAATCTAGGGCAGAACACGGGGCTAGCGGGACAGAAGAGGAACAAACACTGCTTTCAAAACAATAAAAATATTTTCAATCTGAAACAACTCTGCAAGATTTTATATCGAACTGAGGTTAAATTATTAATTACGTAAGGAATATTAACCCAAAGCTGCATTAATATTCAAATCCTTTATCATTTCTACATTGTTTTATTAACTGATTTCAAGGGTTTTTTTTGAGGTAATTAGAGCCCTGTCTTTCTCAATTGGGTGACCGCAAATAATTTGTATTAATTGCCCAAGGATATAATCGATAGCATTTTTTTACTTTAAATGTCTTTAAAAAGCTAAATTTTCTACCAATTCTTCTTTTGTGAGATGTTCTTTCAGACAAAGTTGAAAAAAACTTTACTGGCCGGTAATTACTGGTTTATTGAACATAATTATTTACATGATTATGATTCTAAACATAAATAAATTACTTTTTAAACTGACATATTATATCTTCTGATTTAGTGTAACAAAAGCGTAACGATTTTATGACTTTTAAAAGATTAATTGCATTAGAGCAGCTTATTCAATTTTTTTTCATAGAATTATACATTCGTTTATAACAGCATTATTTCCATGATATAAAACCGATTTTCTGGGTCCTCATTACAAAGCATTTTCCAAGTTAAATCCTTAATTCAATTTTTTAATACTAATAGAGCAAAATTATGAGTAAAACAAACACACACGAGATTCTTCAAAGTTCAGCATTCAAGAAACTTGTAAAAAACAGATGGAATATTTCATTGTCATTTACTTTTATCATGCTTTTTGTATACATAGGTTTTTTACTGTTGGTGGCTTATGATAAGGAATCTCTTAAAATGCCTATCGGTGAATCCCTTAATCTGGCAATACTTATTGGTTTAGGGATTATTTTGTTTTCGTGGTTAATTACTGGCGCATATGTTTATTGGGCTAATAATTATTATGATAAGGCCGTAAAAGAAATAAAAAAGGAAATTATCTAGTATTTATATCTATAAAACATATGTCTTTGAATCTATTACTTCAAATCAGTCCGGAAGCTACGCCCTCTACGTTAGGAACAGCAAATCCGGTATCAATTGCAATTTTTTTCTTATTTGTGGCAGTTACTCTCTACATTACTTATTGGGCTGCTAAAAAGACTAAAACAGGTTCAGAATTTTATGCTGCTGGCAGGAATATTTCCGGGTTTCAAAACGGACTTGCACTGGCAGGAGATTATATGAGCGCAGCTTCATTTCTCGGAATAGCAGGGATGGTAGCGACTAAAGGATACGACGGACTTATCTATTCGATCGGTTTTCTTGTTGGCTGGCCGCTTATCATGTTTTTGGTTGCAGAGCCATTACGAAACCTTGGAAAATACACTTTTGCAGATGTAGTTGCCTTCCGCTTAAAGCAAAGACCTATCCGCATTGCTGCTGCAGCAGGATCATTGTTGACTATTGCTTTTTACCTGATTGCTCAAATGGTTGGGGCAGGTAGTTTGATTAAAACCCTTTTTGGTCTGGATTATGAAATTGCAGTGGTTGTTGTAGGCGTAGTAATGACATCTTATGTGCTTTTTGGTGGCATGCTCGCTACAACTTGGGTGCAGATTATTAAAGCAGTTCTATTACTTTCAGGTGCTTCAATATTAGTTTTATTAGCCCTCGCAAAGTTTAATTTTAGTCCTGCAGAATTGTTTCTTTCAGTAAAATCACAATATGGTGCAGACATGCTTGCGCCAGGTGGTTTTATTACCAATCCTTTTGATGCTCTTTCATTAGGTCTGGCACTGATGCTTGGAACTGCAGGTCTTCCACATATTTTGATGCGTTTTTATACCGTGCCAGATGATAAGGCAGCCAGAAAATCTGTATTTGTTGCAACCGGTTTTATTGGTTACTTCTATGTACTGACTTTCTTTATTGGTTTTGCGGCGCTTGCACTGGTTGGTAAGGATGCAATCGTAGCCCTGGATAAAGGTGGTAATATGGCAGCCTTGTTGCTTGCCGAGAATACTGGTGGTAGTGCATTTTTGGGCTTTATTGCATCTGTGGCATTTGCAACCATCCTCGCAGTTGTTGCCGGTCTGACACTTTCTGGTGCTTCAACTATTTCACATGACCTCTATGTCCATGTCGTAAAGCGTGGTGTTTCTGACGAAAAAGGTGAGATGAAGGTGGCAAAAAGAGCGACCATCTTTTTAGGTATACTAGCAGTAGCTTTAGGCTTGATGTTTAAAGGTCAGAATGTTGCATTTATGGTCGGACTTGCATTTTCAATTGCAGCTAGTGCTAACTTCCCGGCATTGCTGATGTCTATTATATGGAAAGGATTTACCACCAAAGGCGCTGTATGGTGTATGGTTACAGGCGCATCCCTTGCTCTGATACTGATTGTACTTAGTCCGACAGTATGGGTAGATATTATGGGTAACTCAGAACCGATTTTTCCATTGAAAAATCCTACAATCGTTTCAATGACTCTGGCCTTTGTGGTGGGTATCGTTGTTTCATTGATACAACCTGAAAAAGAAGCTGCTGATTTGTTCGAAAGTGAAAAGCTTAGAACTTATCTTGGACACGGCTCTGAAAAATAATCGATCAGACTTTTTTTTACTATAATTATTAATCATATGAAACGTAGAGACCTAATAAAAGGTTTAAGTGTCCTTCCATTAGCAGGAGGAATTTTATCAGGAGAAAATGCCGCAGCCTCAGTTTTGCCTGCAGGTGTTGCAGCTGCAGCAAAAA
Organism: Daejeonella sp.; assembly: GCA_044341405.1. Lineage (GTDB taxonomy): Bacteria > Bacteroidota > Bacteroidia > Sphingobacteriales > Sphingobacteriaceae > Daejeonella. The sequence goes on from JBIIRT010000043.1 coordinate 8,100, forward strand.
GAGATTTATTCAAGGAATTAGGAGTGCGGACCTTCATCAACGCGAAGGCTACATTAACGATGATGACCGGGTCTTTAATGCAGGATGAAGTTCTTGAAGCAATAAAGAATTCATCCAGAAGATATTGTATGTTAGATGAACTGCAGGATAAAGTTGGTGCTAAAATAGCTGAATTATGTCATGCTGAAGCTGCAACGGTTACTTCAGGAGCGTTTTCTGCACTTATGCTTGGAACTGCTGGAGTATTGTCAGGTATGGATGCAAAAAAAGCTGCCATGATTCCTCATCTGGAAGGAAGTGGCATGAAAACAGAGGTTATCTTGCAGAAAGGCCATAATATTGGTTATTATCAGGCCATAAAAAATTGCGGTGTAACAATGGTTTGGGTTGAGACCCGTGAGGAGCTTGAACGTGCGATAAATGATAAAACCGCCATGATGGCTTTTATGAATTGTAACACCAATATGGGTCAGATTAAACATAAGGAATGGCTGGAAGTTGCAAAAAAACGTAATATCCCAACACTTATTGATATTGCTGCTGATGTCCCTCCAATTGAAAATTTTTGGAAGTTTAATGATATGGGCTTTGACTTGGTTTGTCTCTCAGGAGGAAAAGCTATTCGTGGTCCGCAAAGCTCAGGAGTACTCATGGGCAAAAAAGAATTGATCGCTGCAGCACGTCTTAGCGCGTCTCCAAGAGGAAGTACTATTGGAAGAGGTCATAAGGTGAATAAGGAAGAAATTCTTGGCTTATATGTTGCTATTGAGAAGTTTATCCGGACTGGTGAAGAAGAATGGAATTTCTGGATGAAGCAGATTGCACACATTGAAAATGCGGTAAAAAACATCAAAAGTGTAAAAACCCGTGTTTTTGTTCCGGAGCTCGCTAATTCTACTCCCAATCTGGAAATATCTTGGGATCCGGCTGTACTTCCACTTACCGGTAAACAGGTTCAGGAAAGACTTAGTTTAGGAGACCCAGGAATTGAACTAAATGCAGGTAAAAATAATATTTCATTGGTTACCTTCATCATGGTACCAGGCGAAGAAAAAATTGTGGCTACACGTATCAGAGAGGAATTATCAAAAGTCTAATCCGAGATATTTAATAAAAGCCAAGGCTGACAGGGTGCAAAACCCTGTCAGCCTTTTTTATTACTTGATATCTAATGCCATAATGCAATCCGATTCCAGCCTCCGAGCTGGAATCTCCTTTTCATTAAAATTGGTTTGTCATCCTGGCGACGGCCAGGACCTCCTTATTTACAAAAGAGACGTATCTCGCAAAGACGCAAAGACGCAGAGTGGGTGCTGGCTATAAAATCAATTGTTTAAGATGATATTTTTTGCGTCTTTGCGAGCGTTTTTTGGCGTGTCGTGGCGGATCAAGTCCGCCATGACAGAGAAATAGGTTACGGGGTCGTGCCCGCCATGACAATGCAATGGTGTGGGCAATCTGCTCCCAGTCTCTAAACCGTAATCTCCGTTTTATTAATACTGGTTTGTCATCCTGGCGAAGGCCAGGACCTCCATTTTAAGATGTTGATTGTCAATAGGTAGGAAATCAAATACTCAAATTAAATTCTTTTTTTCTCGCTAAGACGCGAAGACGCAAGGTTACAGATTATTTTGAATAACTTATTCCAGGCGGTATATTTTGCGTCTTTGCGTCTCTGCGAACGCCCATTTCAAAACCCTATCAGCCTTTTTTATTATTACTTCACTACCATATCCGAGAACGGTATGACATAAGCCTGAAGGAATACGAATAATCCTACCAATGCTGCTAATGCGATACTATGAAAAAATACATAACGAAGAATCTGTCCTTCATGACCATACCAGTTGGTAGCAGTACTTGCTACAACAATACTTTGTGCATCAACCATTTTACCCATTACTCCACCAGAGCTATTTGCGGCAGCCATTAAAATCGGACTTACATCAGTTTGTTTGGCAGTTATAGTTTGAAGACTTCCGAATAAAACATTAGAGGCCGTATCAGAGCCCGTTAGCGCTACGCCCAGCCATCCTAGCATAGTTCCAAAGAACGGGTAAAGAACCCCTGTTTTTGCCAGAGCCAGCCCTAAAGTGGCATCAGCACCCGAGTATTTTGTTACATAGCCAAGTGCAAGCATGGCCGCAATGGTAATTAATGAGAACCTAACCCTCCATAAGGTCTGTAAATAAACTTTCAGCATTTCCTGAATGGAATAACCGATTGCAAAGCCTGCAATCAAACTGGCAATCAAAATGCCAGAGCCTGTTGCTGATATCCAATTAAGCTTGAAAACTGCTTCCTCAGTTTTTGCCGGTTTGTCAATACTTGGAACAGGAGCAATAGGAGGAGAGCGCTTCACCAGATTATGCAGATAGGATACCTGGTACTCTGGTGCCGAAATTGAGTTTAAAGAATTCTTGACAGTAGGCACGCCCCAGGCAAAAATAAATATGGTAAGTATAACCCATGGCGTCCAGGCACGTACCATATCTTTTGTAGAAACTGAAACCGGATCAGCAGCTGTTGAAATTACATCATCAGCTTTAGGTAATTGCCATAATGTTTTAGGCTGCCAAAATTTAAGTAAAACAATAATTGAAACTATGGATGCGATAGAAGCAAAAATATCTACTAACCATGGACCATGGTAATTTGAAACTAGAAATTGTGTAACGGCAAATGATAAACCGGCAGTGAATGCTGCAGGCCATACGCTGATCATTCCTCTGAATCCCGCCATAGCCCATATTACCCAAAAAGGAACAATAAATGAAAAAAGCGGCAATTGTCTGCCTACCATGGCAGATAATTTTAAAATGTCTATATCAGTAACGGCCGCTAAGGCGATGATAGGGGTGCCCAATGCGCCAAATGCAACAGGGGCCGTATTCGCAATCAATGATAGTCCGCAGGCCGCCAGCGGCCTGAAACCTAGTTGTATCAGAATAGCAGCGGTGATAGCTACAGGGGTTCCGAAACCAGCTGCACCCTCGAAAAAGGCTCCGAAAGCAAAAGCTATTAAAATCACCTGAATTCTTGGATCAGGTGCTATGGTCGACAAGTGCATTCTGATAAGCGTGAATAATCCTTTATTAACTGTTAGCTGATATAGGAATATAAGATTCAACACAATCCAGCCTATTGGGAACAAGCCATAGGCACTACCGTAAAGGGTAGTAGCTGCAACAGTTTGAACTGGCATTTGATAAACAAACAATGCAACTCCAACAGCTACTACTAAACCAAAAACTGCCGCTAAATGAATCCTGATATGAAATACTGCAATAGATCCCAGAAGAACGATAATTGGAAGAGCGGCTAAAACGGTAGATAGTACGGCATTGTTAAGAGGATCATAATTTTGAGACCAGATTTGTTCCATTTTTAAGATTTTTTTATTAATTATTGGATTACAATTTAGAAATAATGTTGACTAGAAAATACCCGAAGTGGATTAAATTGATGCCGGGATTTAAATGTCTTACATAGATTATTTTTTAGGAAGTGTTATTTTCCATATTCTTCCACCCTCCGAATTAGCAGTTCCGTGCTCCATTACGTAGATCTTATTGCCAAGCATGACCGCGTCAACCGGTGAATTGAAATTATTAACCAATGTAGTAGTCTTCATGTAATAATTATCCGCTACTGCGTTATATGACATGTCTAGATGCATCAGATCCTTCCCTGATTTTCTTAACAGATTGGTTCCGGGCCGGTCTGAACCTCCACCATATCTGAATACAAAACCATCGCCTTTAAATTCCGTGGAAAGTACATTTTTTATATCAAAGACAAGTCCGAGCGGCACACTGTGAGCATTAAAGGTGCTTACTGCTCTACCGGTTATATCGCCATCTACAATTTTCCCGGAAGCGATATCACGATATTCGTTTGCATCAGGCCCTAAATTTTGAACGCCTGGCGAAAATTTAACTCCTGCAGGTATTTTTGGAAAATCCGGATCATTCCTGAAATATTTAACGATCCAGGCATGGGAGCCGGGGCCTATGAATGGGTCTTTGGCAGGATCAGGTTCCCAGGGTGAAAATTGCTGCGGACTTTCTATTCCTGCCATTTGCCATGGGAAACCATAGTGGCGTCCTTTTCTGATCCAGAACATTTCTTCTGATTGGTCATAATCACCCGAATTCACAACCCCAAACAGATTGCCTTTTCCATCAAAGGTCATATCATAAGCATTCCTTATTCCCTCAGCATATAGAAATCCATCTGCTTTAAGCTGTGCTTCGTCAGTGCCAAGCAATAAATTTTCAGCGTTAACAGGGAATCTGAACACATTGGCAGTCAAGGCATTGTCACGTGCATTTGGATAGGCACCTTTATTATCTTGTACTTCACCATGATCTGTTCTGGCTCCGGAATTTACGTAAATGAATTTTTTATCAGGACTGATTGCCAGGGCATTCCAGCCATGGTCAAACGTGGTGGCATTGGTCCCATATTCAACGGTATTGAAAACTACTTTTAATTCAGGTTTTGATCCGGATAACTCATACTTCACCATTCTTCCTTTGGTTCCTTTACCTTCGTTAGCACTTATATTTCCGCACAAGAACAAGGTGTTATTTAAAAAAACCGCTCCTTGTAATCGGGTAATTCCGTGATCTTCAGCACTAAAAACCTGGTGTTCCTTTGCTTTTGGGGTGTCAAAATCTGATATCCTGAATACATTTCCATCAAAAGTTGAATACCAAAATTCACCGGTTTTTTGATTGTGGATTAATCGTACTCCCAGTCGGCCAATATTCATTACTTTTTCTACCGAAACATCTGCCCGTAAGGATACCGGAGTCTTTATTGGAGGTTGTGCTCTTGAATTAGTTTGTTGTGCAAAACAGAAAACTGAGCAAGAAAAAAACAGGACTAAAAGCCCTGTTTTTTTATATGTGGAAAGATTAATGCGATTCATGTTAGCTACAAGCGTATCCATCAATTTGAAGCAGGTCTTGCCGGTCTTGTTCTTGGAACACTAGGAAGTATATTAGGTTCTGCAATAGCATTTAAATTATAAACAATACTACCTCCTCTGATCGTCATTTCAGTCTCTAATCTATTCTTACCTGCAATTTTACCATCGCGTGCGTAGAAGCCGAAATTACCTTCTCTTAATGTAAATATGGCAACATCAGCTTCTGCACCAACTGTAAGATGTCCTAACTCAGGTCGTCTTATATGTTGTGCAGGGTTCCAGGTGCTGGCTTTGATAACACTTTGAAGGTCCATTCCCATCGCCATAAATAATGACATGATATTCGGCATGCTCTTCATCGCATTATTCATACTTCCTGTATGAAGATCGGTACTGATAGAATTAGGATAGAAGCCGCTTTTTATTGCAGGAGTTCCCTGATTAAAAAGAAAACTTGATCCACCAAAACCAACATCAAAAATAACACCTCTGTTCTGTGCTTTAATTACAAATGGTTTTACCTTATTAGTGGTTACATCAACGATTGATTCACGGCCATTCGGACTTGTACTTCCATTACCTCCAAAAGCATGAGTGTAAATATCGCCGGGACGGAATTTTACATTAAATAATGAGTCTAGTGGAAGAAACGGACTTGCACCACCAAAGTCAACGATAACAGGAAGGTTTGCACTCTTCCCAGCTTCCATTAAACGGTCTGTTGGTACCCAAGTACGACCAACGAAATGCGCAAGTTTAAAGCCAACAATTTCTTTAGGATATTTTTTTGCCATTTCAGCAGCTTTTTGAGAATCCATTTCATTAATGTCATTCTCATATTTGCCACCGGCCATTCCCTGACCAACAATGTTTAAAAATGCAAGAACACGTGTTTGAGACTTGTCAATTGTTTGTTTTTTGTATAACTCAAAAGTTTTCCATCCAGGGCTGCCGGCATCTACAACAGTAGTGACCCCTGCCGGGAATGTAAAACCGTCAGCCGGCAAACTAGCAGGAGCATTCATGTATGCCTCACCATCATGACCCCAGAAAAAGTGAACATGCATATCAATTAATCCTGGAGTAACATACATACCTTTTGCATTTACAACCTGAATAGCTTCAGAGGCATCTATGTCTTTTGCAATCATTGCAACTTTACCGTCCTTTATAGCAATGTCCATCAGTGTGTTGATATTGTTTTTGGGATCAATAACATGGCCTCCTTTAATAACAATGTTATATGACTTTGGCGATTGTGCCTGAACACTGAACATTACAGTGAAAAGGACAGTAAAAATAAAAAGGTGTTTTAAATTCATTTTAATCGGTTTTAATTATTATTCTGTTAGTTAATAATCATGATCTCTTATTATGGATTTTTGAGTCCGAATTGGAGTTCTCTACAATACTAAGTGTTAATTTATGATTTTTACCCCTAGAATTTAAAAATATTTTTTTTGTTACAATTGGAATTGTTTTTTTTACAAATTATATTTTAGTTTGGATTTTCATCGCAGTGTAAAATTTAAGACTGCTAGTATATTTTGAAATTCACTTTTTATTTAATAGTTTTAATTCTTGTATGAGTGAGCAATTAAAGTTTGAGGATATTGAACTAATGGATCGGATCAGGTCCGGGGATGAGTATGCCCTCAAGCTTATTTACAAGAAATACTGGAATCAACTCTTTTCTTCTGCCTTTAATGTTTTACATGATCAGCACGTCTGCGAGGACATTATACAGGAAATATTCATCAATCTTTGGAACAAAAGAGAAATGATTGAGATCAGAGTTTCTTTAAAATCCTATCTTTTTGCTTCAACCCGCTATGAAGTTTACAGGCAGGTTCGATACTCCTCTGTTCGCGAAGATATATTTGAGAATATTTTTGAAAGAATGGAATCGCCCTCAGAATATGGAAATATTGAGCATCGTGAACTTTTATCTCAAATAAACTCCATTGTTGACAATCTTTCTGAAAAATGTAAGGTTGTGTATAAATTAAGCAGGGAAGAACAATTATCTCATAAAGAAATTGCCGCCCAACTTGATATTTCAACTAAAACAGTTGAAAATCACCTGAATAAAGCACTTCGTCAATTGAGGACATCTTTGGGTTTGTTTTAAGTTATTCAGTTTAATCTTCTTTAAATTTGTTATCTTATTAGTCGCCAATTCTTTTCTTCTGTTATCAGTTCTTTTCTAATTCCTAATTCGTAATTCGTAATCCGTAATTCTCAATTCGTCTTTCTTAATTCGTAATTCCTAATTCGTATTTCGTAATTCGTAATTCGTAATTCTCAATTCGTAATTCTCCAACCTCAACCCAATTACCATAAGGTCTAAATATTTTTTAATATCATATAGGGGATACCTCCATTTTTTTACTCATGATATAAACGACAAAGTTTTGGACAAAAAAGATTTTGAGAAATTACTAGATAAATACATCGCAGGGGAGGCATCTCTTGAGGAAGAACAGCGATTGCTCAATTTTTATGGTAGTTTTCAAAAAAAGCCTAAAACTGTTAAGGCAACAGATGAACTGGGTGAAAATATCTTTGGAAAAATTCAGGAAAACATTTCGGCTGTTGATGAGGATCGATATAATCCTAGTTTCTATTACCTGAAATCAATTTCCATAGCGGCTATAATTTTGTTGTTTATTTCAACAGGCTTGTATTTTTATTCAAACAGGGTGATTTCAGAGCCGGAGCAATTTACCGAGATTGATGTGAGAAATGATATCCTTCCTGGATATAATAAGGCTATTTTAACTCTTGCCGATGGTTCAAAGATAAGTCTTGATGACGCCGCCAATGGTTTACTTGCAAGCCAGGGTAATATTGCTATAACCAAAACTGAAAATGGCCAAATTGTTTATGAAAAGAATAATGTGGACAAATCGAAGTTTATCTCACATCGTTCTGCAATTAACACCATTCAAACCCCAAAGGGAGGTAAATATCAGATTCGCCTGCCTGATGGTAGTAAAGTTTGGTTAAACTCAGCTTCTACACTAATTTATCCTACTACTTTCGCCGGAAATGAACGTAAAGTGCAACTCAAGGGGGAAGCTTATTTTGAGATTGCACCAAATAAAAATGTTCCATTTCGTGTCGAAAGTGATAATCAGATTGTAGAAGTATTAGGTACACATTTTAACATAAACTCATATGATGATGAGGATTATGTCAAAACAACTTTATTGGAAGGAAGCGTAAAGGTGATTCTTAGTTCTAATCCAAATGAAATTTCCAAAACCAAACTCTTAAAGCCCGGGGAACAGTCATTGACCAAATCCAGTCAATCAGGTATCAGAATTGAGAATGCAGACACCGAAAAGGCTGTTGCCTGGAAAAATGGCTATTTCAAGTTCAGAAATACCCCAATCAAGGAAATTATGCGTGAAATTGAGCGCTGGTATGATGTTGAACTAATATATGAAGGTAAAATTCCATCCGATGAGTTCACTGGGTTTATTTCCAATGATGTGAAGATATCAGCTGTTTTGAAAATCATGGAAGAAAGTGGTGGAGTAAAATTCAGCGTAAAGGGGAAAAAATTAAAAGTTAAATCAATGCCTTAAACCTAAATAAAATATGATATGATAAAAACTGATACTAGCTAATTTTATGAAAGGGATTAAAATGAAAAACCGCCCCGGATTGCGCCCCGGGACGGAAGTGTTTCAGATTAATTTCATCTATTAAATTCCGTGAGTACGAATTTTAATTAATTAACCAAAACAAACTAAAATGTAAAAATATGAAAAATGTTTTACTAAGTAAATGCAGTAATTCCTGCATTAAAATCGTCAGTAAATCTACTGGCGAGAGACTCATACAAAAGGTCTCAAATCAAACATTAAGAATTATGAAACTAAGTACCATTTTAATCTTAGTCGCCTTTTTGCAGGTGAATGCTAAAGGCTTCTCACAAAATGTTACCCTAAATGAAAAAAAATCTAACCTGGATAAAGTTTTCAATGAAATTAGAAAGCAAACCGGATATGATTTTCTTTACAACACCAGACTGCTTAGAAATACAACTCCAGTAACTGTAAATGCAGTAAATTCTTCTCTGGAAGATGTTTTGGATCAGGTTTTTAAAAACCAGCCAATAACTTATACCATAACTGAGAATACGATTATTTTAAAAAGAAGGGATGATCGTCTTTTGGATCAGACTTCAAAGTTTGCATTAGTTCCAGAGGATCGTGGTTTAAAATCCCTAAATCCTCAGACTTCAGGTAAAGTCTCAACTTTCAATATTGAACAAAAACGCGCAGAGATTCGCGGAAAAGTAATTGATGCATCCGGCGAAGCTTTAATAGGTGTAAGTGTGCGGGTTAAAGGTTCTGACAACGGTGCATCAACAGATGTAAACGGTAATTTCGTTTTGAATGCTCCGGATAATGCTGTTTTAGTATTTACTTACATTGGTTACATTACTCAGGAAGTTGCTGTAAACGGAAGAACTAGTGTTAATGTTACTCTTGTTGAAGACCGCCAGTCATTGAGTGAGGTTGTTGTAACGGCTTTTGGTGTTACCAAGGCAAAAAGAGGTTTAGGTTATTCAGTACAAGAGGTGCGTGGAGAAGACTTTACTGAATCACGTCAAAATAACATTGCAAATTCATTAACCGGTAAAATTGCCGGTGTGGATGCAACTCAGGCAAACTCAGGAGCAGGTGGTTCCAGTCGTGTGATTATTCGTGGTAATACCTCATTGAATGGTAACCAACAGCCACTATATGTAGTGGATGGTATGCCTATCAATAATAATAATAGAGGCCCCGTTACGAGTACAGAAAAATTAAATGCTGACCGTGGAGACGGTATTTCAAGTATCAATCCTGATGATATCGCAACTATCTCTGTTTTGAAAGGTGGAGCTGCAGCTGCACTTTACGGAAGTCAGGCTGCGAATGGGGTAATCCTGATCACAACCAAGAAAGGTACTGCTCAGAAAGGTGTAGGTGTTGAAATTACTTCGGATGCAAACTTTGGTAGTCCATCAGTTTTCCCTAACTATCAATATGAATACGGTCAGGGTAATGATGGAGTTAAACCTGCAACCCCTGCCGCTGCATTAAGCTCAGGTCGTTTATCCTATGGTGCAAAAATGGACGGTTCTATGGTAATGCAGTTTGATGGTGTTATGCGCCCATACTCACCATTTTACGTGAAAGACAATATTAGAAACTTCTATGAATTGAGTCAGAATATTACTAATACTGTGGCATTTAGTGCAGGAAGTGAGAAGTTAAAAACAAGATTATCACTAAGTGATTTGCGTGCAGAAGATCAACAGCCAAACTCAAGCTACAAGAGGAAAACTGTAAATCTGAACATATCTGGTAAAATGGGTAAGAATGATTTTTTAACCATTGAATCAAGTGTACAATATAATCTTATACAAGGTAGAAACAGACCAGGTGTGGGATATGCAGATTTCAATTCGGCATGGCCAGTTTATTTGGCAGCAAATACAGTAGATGTTCGGAATATGGCGGGTACTGATCCAAACAGACCTGGAATCAGGGTTTCAAACGGAAGAGAATTGGATTGGAATCCCGTTCCTGTAGCTTTCAATCCTTACTATGTAGCTTATCAGATTGGTAATGAGGATGCTCGTCAGCGTTTAATTGGTCGCGCAAGTGTTCAAGCAAACATTTTGCCTAATTTATTTGTTAAAGGTACAGTAGCTCGTGATTTCAACTATACTACTGATCAAGTATATGTACCAAATACAAACAACTATACTCCTCTTGGCTACTTTGAATCAGGTGTACAGCAAGAAGATAAAACTAACTTCCAGGGAATTGTAAATTACAATGAAAGATTCCTGAAAGATAAAATTGGCTTGAACGTTCTTGGAGGTGTACAAAGTGAAAGAGATTTCGCTAAGGGAAGTACTGCCAATGGTAGTCAATGGGTAGTATCTGATTTTTATAGTATTACCAATTTGGTTAATAGAGATTTGGTGAATGCCTCACAAGCCTCTTTTGGAACTAACTCTGTGTTTGGTGAAGCAAATATTGATTATAACAATTTGTTCTATTTAACTGTAACAGGTCGTCAGGATTGGTTCTCGGTATTAAATCCAGGATTCAATTCAATCTTCTATCCATCAGTTGGCGCCAGTTTCATACTTTCGGATGTTGTTAAAATGCCAAAATTCCTTGATTACGCAAAATTACGTACTTCATGGGCTGAAGTAGGTAGTGCAACTGTAAATGCAGGAAGTATTAATCAGACTTATGCGGTTAGTACGGTGAATGCTTATGGTATTCCAACCTTAACAAACCCGAATGTTTTGAATAATCCTAATATTCGTCCGGTTACTGTTGAAACCATCGAAGGTGGTTTTGAGGTTCAAATGTTGAACAGTAGAATTGGATTGGATGTGAACTATTATTCAAGAAGAACCAGAAACGATATCCTTTCACCTCCAATTTCAGGAGCAACAGGATTCGCTGCAGGAAGAAGAAATCTTGGTTTGGTGACTAATAAAGGTTGGGAAATCAGCTTAACAGGTACTCCAGTCAAGAAGGATAATTTCTCATGGGATGTGAATTATAACTTTGGCTATAACATGAGTAAGATCGTTGAACTAGCTGAAGGTATTGATGTACTAACATTAGGTTCTGGTATTGGTGGTCCACAAATGATCAATGCAGTTGGATTACCGTATTCTACCGTTCGTGCTTTTGTTCAGAGGAGAGATGCTAATGGAACTTTGGTTTATAACAAGGCAACCGGTTATGAAGATAGAGTATTAGCTGACATAGGTGTTGGTAACCCGCCATATTTAATGGGTCTTGGGAATAATTTCCGCTACAAGCGTTTCAGCTTGACTGTGGATCTTGATTCCAAATTCGGTGCGGTTGGTTATAGTAACCTTATTCAGTATGCAACACGTTTTGGTCATACTCCTCAAACTTTGCCTGGTAGAGAAGGTGGTTTGACGGTAACAGGAGTTGATCAGACAGGAGCACCATTCACAAGAGTTTGGTCTGTAGTTGATTTGGATACTTATTACAATAACTTTGGTAATGCCTATCCGGGAATGTGGGTTTACAAAACCGACTTCATCAAATTACGTCGTGCAGTCTTGAAATACAATCTTCCAGTTAGTGCACTTAAGTTCATGCGTGTTCAGTCTGCCTCAGTAGGTATTACTGGTTTGAATTTGGCTATTCTGTATCAGGATAAGAGAACTAAAGAAGCCGGAATTGATCCTGAAATGCAGGAAACAGTTGGTAATGCTCAGGGAAGCCAGGGTGTTGCTTTTCCTAGAACCAGGAATATTGGCTTTAACCTGAATTTAAGATTCTAATACTAAAATCTAAGAACATGAAAAAGACATTCTTAAAATTGATATATGCAACCGGTGCTTTTCTTGTGGTTTCAACGATGCAATCGTGTAATACCGAGAAGCTGACTGACCTTAACAGGAACCCCAATGCAATTGAATATGTAATTCCTGAATACTCCTTCACAGCTGCTGTATTGGCAAGTGGACCCGGAGAAAATTACAGAGCCTTAGGCCAGGGATTACAGTACTTTTCTTCTTATAAGGAAGTGCCTGCTACAGGAGATAAATTCTATAATTTTAATGGTACAGCCGGAAATTTCGGTGTTTATACCGGACAATGGAATCGTCTTTTGCAACTAGCAAAAGAAATTCCAGGAGCTGAAAACGTAAATAGACGTGCAGCTATCGAGATTCTCAGAATTTTAGCTTTTCACCAGCAAACTGATGTGATGGGGGATATGCCTTATTCTGAATCTATGAAGGGGCTCGATAAACTTAAGCCAAAGTATGATACTCAAAAAAGTATCTATACCGCTATGCTTACCGAACTTGAAACTGCTTTAAAATCTATGGATGCAACCAAACCAAATGTATTTGGTAATGCCGATCCATACTTTAAAGGTGATGTAGCTAAATGGAGAAAATTTGGGTATACCTTAATGGCTCGTTTGGGGATGCGTTTATCCGATATTGAACCTGCAACAGCAAAATCATGGGTAGAAAAAGCAGTAGCCGGTGGAATGATGACAGCATTTGGTGATATCGCTTACCTGAAATATGCAAACATCGTGGGTCAAATGAATCCTAGAGTGTTAACTTACATCAACGGGGATTTTACAAGCCCGGGCGGAGATAACATAGAAGGTAGTAAGTGGTCAGGTAAATTTATTGACCATCTGAAATCTACTTCTGATCCACGTTTACCTGTTATTTCCGTAGTTTGGGTTCCTGCTGGTGGTAATTCTTATACCCCAAATAATACCCCAGCTACTCAGCGTGGTATGGTTAGTGGAAGTCTCAATACCAGACCAACTGATTTTGATACCTATTCAGAGCCTTCATTGCTTTATATTGACAGAGGTGCTCCAATTATCACAATGGCACCTTCTGAAGCGTTTTTAATTATTGCTGAGGCTGCTGCAAGAGGATGGTCTGTTGGATCAACTGCGCAGGCAGCTTATAACAACGCTGTCCGTGCTGCAATGGCCGAATGGGCATTATGGCCAAGTGTTGCTCCTCATTCAGGAGTGATTACCACGGCTCAGGTTGATGCCTATCTTGCTGCTAATCCTTACCCTGCTGCAGGAACACTGGCACAGCAAATTGAAACCATCTCTACCCAAAAATGGGTTTCAATGCTTGGAAATGATTACGAGGTGTATTCTAACTGGCGTCGTACCAAATATCCGGTTTTCAATTATGCCAACTGGACTGTAGGTGGTAATAAAGTTGCTTACCCGGGTAACGTTACTGCAGGTAAAATGTGGAGAAGATTCTCTCTTCCAATTGCTGAGCGTAACGTAAACCCTGATAATTACTTTGAAGCAATCAAACGTCAGAATTACTCTGAAGAGCAAATAGATCTTTTACAGGGTAGAATGTGGTGGGATGTTGGTCCAGGTACCGGTCAAAGTAACTAATGTGTTAATATGCTAAATGCAATTTGAAAACAATGTCTCAATTTGTATATTAGCTTTAAGATCAATAAAAGGAGATCGGAAGATCTCCTTTTATTGTTTATAACTCCTTCAAACAAAAAAAATATTACTATGAAACGTAGAGATCTTATAAAGTATCTTTCTGTGGCTCCAGTTGCTGGAGCTGCTATTGGTGCAAGTGTGCCACTCGATTCTTTAGCTGCCCCTGCTGCAGCTGCTGCTAAGCGTGATGTGATTAAGGAACTAGGTTTGCGAACCTTTATAAACGCTGC
>JBIIRT010000141.1:0-6237 GCA_044341405.1 Daejeonella sp.
GAAAAAAGGTTAACGGAGATTTTGTGCTTAGGCCAAAGCTTATCAACAGTCCTGTTGTTTTAGGTAGAATTTTGCAGATTTCAAGGCAGTGAAACCATAAAAAATGATTCTAAACTAAAAGGGCGGCTTGCTTTGTATCGGACACTTAAAAACACACTTTTTTCAATGTAAATGGCCATTTTATCTGAAATTTTATTTTAACCGGACACTAGTAATTTGCTCATTTGCTAATCATAACTTAATCTCCTCTTCCTTGGAGTTCAGAAAATGGAATTCAGTAAGGTAATAAGAAGGCACGGCCTTAACTTTAATCCACTTACTAAATTTAAAGAACCATTTACACTGAATGGAAATGAATCCTTTTTTGATGTAAGCTTCTATGTAAGGATGTACACATAAAGTGACACTGCGTTCATTCTGCTCGTTTAGAATGTAGTTCAGGTTATTTTCAATATCGTCCATCAAAATGATACTCGCTTTGATCTCTCCTGTACCATCGCAGGCAGGACATTTCTCATTGGTTACGATATTCATCTCAGGCCTTACACGCTGACGGGTCAACTGTACCAAGCCAAATTTGCTTGGAGGCAAAATGGTATGTTTGGCGCGGTCAAGTAACATCAGATCTTTCAGGTGATCAAACAACTCCTTACGGTTCTGAGGTTTGTGCATATCGATAAAATCAATTACCACAATACCACCCATATCACGCAATCGTAACTGCCGAGCAATTTCCTTAGCAGCTTCCATATTGATCATCAGCGCATTTTGCTCTTGATTCTCGGTATTAGCTGTCCGGTTACCACTGTTAACATCAATTACATGTAATGCTTCAGTATGTTCAACAACCAAATACGCTCCTCCAGGTAGATTAACAGTCCGCCCAAATGCTGATTTAATTTGCTTTTCAATACCGAAATGTTCGAATATTGGCTCTTTACCCCGGTACTGTTTAACGATCTTTTCCATTTCAGGAGAAATCTCATGAACATACGATCTGATCTCTTCGAATAATGCTGGATCTCCGATATGAATATTCGTAAAATCAGTATTTAAGATGTCGCGAAGAATTGTGGAAGTACGTCCCATCTCTCCAAGAATCTTTTTGGAGGGTTCCGTATTTGGAAGGCGGGCAGTAAACTTTTCCCACTTGTCAATCAAATCCAACAGATCCTTCTGTAACTCAGCAACACCTTTTCCTTCAGAAACCGTACGAATAATTACCCCGAAGTTTTTCGGCTTAATGCTCTCTACAATTTTCTTTAGACGGTTACGCTCCGTATTACTTTTGATCTTTTTAGAGATTGAAATAACGTCCGAAAAGGGAACAAGAACGGCGAATCGACCTGCAATTGAAAGATCTGCGCTTAAGCGCGGACCCTTAGTTGAGATCGGTTCTTTGGCGATCTGAACGGGAAGCAGCATGTTCCGGTTCAGTATCTCTGAGACTTTTCCGGATTTACTGATATCCGTTTCAAGTCTGAAACTATTGAGCAGTTTATCTTTATAACTGCCATTCTTTACAATTTTTGTAAGCTTAAGCAGTGATTGAACCTGAGGTCCAAGATCCAGATAATGCAAAAAAGCATCTTTTTCGTAGCCTACATCAACAAATGCAGCATTTAATCCGGGCATGATTTTTTTGATCTTGCCTAAATAAATATCGCCAACAGCATAATTGTTGCTGACCTGCTCTGTGTTTAGTTCTACGAGTTGCTTGTCTTGCAGTAAAGCAATAGTAACCCCACTAGGGGATGAATTGATAATTAATTCCTTTACCAATGGCTAAATTTAAGACACCGGTTAAGAAAACCGGTATACGTTTAAAACTAGGGAATAAATAAAAACAAAAAATGATTTAAACCTCCGACGCAATTAAGCGGGAGGTTTAAATTATTTTTCAAGTCTGCAATTTGATCTGAACATAAGGAACAGATTAAAAATCAGACTATTTTTTCTTATGTCTGTTTTTTCTCAAGCGTTTTTTACGCTTGTGGGTGGCCATTTTATGTCTCTTTCTTTTCTTACCGCTTGGCATAATGTTGTGTTTTAAAATGTTTTATAATCTAATTACTTAATTCGTTTACTTTCCTGTCCACAAACTGGCTCATGTTCGGGTCAGCAGCAATTTCTTTAGTTTTAAGATAGGCAGCAATCGCATCAGACTTCCTATCCATATTCTCATAACTTGAAGCCAGGTAAAACCATGCTTCTGCACTTGGAGCAATATTAATAACCGTTTTGAAACGTTCAACAGCTTTATCGAACTGACCTGATTTCATAGAGAACAAACCCAGGTTCAGGTTGGCCTTCAAATTTTTCGGATCTTGTTTTACTACATCCAGCAACAGGGTAATTCCCTGCATTGGATTTGGTGTTCCTGTAACGTATGCTATTCCCAACCCGGTTTTTACTTCCAGTGTATTTGGTTTAATTTTATCAGCCTTTTGATAAGAACTGATGGCCTTTTGAACCAGAGCGGGCTGAACAAGTGTGTCCATGCTTTGCTGATAAGCCTCAGTAAATTTATCGCCGGCTTTTAACCAGGAATCAAAATTTGGTTCCTTTTCAGCCATTAACTCATAGTAAAAAGAAGCAGGTGTACTTTGATTTACATCGTCCCATTGCTGAGCAAGCTGCTTTTGAATACTAAGCTTTTCAGATTCACTCGAGCTTTTTAATTGAGCCTCAAGATCTGTAATCTGCTTTTTAAGACCGGCATTTAAACTTTCCTTTGCGGTTAAAGAAATGTCTTCAAGAGAAACTTCTTTAACTATTGCTGCTTCTTGCGCCGGTCCGGATGCATTTGAAGCCGCAGCGCCTTCGTTCGGCTTAACCAAACCCTGAATATCTAAAGAAAGCATAAGGCCCATGAGTACAACGACTGAACCTATAACTATAATCTGCTTTCTTTGTAACATTCCGCCTGATTAAATTGATTATTTATTACCGCCTTTTACTTTCTCAACGAAGATCTTAGCAGGTTTGAAACTTGGAACGAAATGCTCAGGGATAATGATTGCTGTATTTTTTGAAATGTTACGAGCAGTTTTCTCTGCTCTTTTCTTTACTACAAAGCTACCAAAACCTCTCACGTAAACATTCTCGCCATTTATCATTGAATTTTTGACAACTTTAAAAAACGCTTCTATAGCTTCCTGAACATCTGCCTTTTCAATTCCTGTTTTGTTTGAGATCTCTGTAATGATTTCTGCCTTGGTCATATCTATTTTATTTAATTTATTGTAATGTTATTCTAATTGTTTTGGGGTTGCAAAAGTATTGGTTTTAATTCAATTTGGGAAATAAATCTGCTTTTTTTTAAAACCAAGTCGCTATAAAACAAATAGTAAGGTATTTTTGCTTCACAAAAGAGCAAAACTCAACAAGATCAATGATGTTTTCTGAAGAAATTATTAACTGGTATCAAAAGCATAAAAGAGATCTTCCATGGAGAAATACAAATGATCCCTATATAATATGGCTATCTGAAATAATTATGCAGCAAACGCGCGTAGAACAGGGGATGCCCTATTTCAATCGTTTTGCCGAAAAATATCCAACTGTAAAACATTTCGCTTCGGCTACAGAGGAAGAAATATTAAAACTTTGGCAGGGACTTGGATATTACTCAAGGGGAAGGAATATGCATCAAACTTCACAAGCAGTGATGGAAGAACATGCAGGCTACTTTCCTAAAAATTATGATTCACTGATTCGTTTGAAGGGAATAGGAGAGTATACAGCAGCGGCCATATCTTCATTTTCATCAAATGAGGCTAAAGCTGTGGTAGATGGGAATGTATTCAGACTGTTGTCAAGGTACTTTGGTATTGACACCCCTATCAATACTGGTAAAGGAAAAAAGATTTTTACTGATTTAGCAAATGAATTGCTGGATCATACACAAGCAGGAACCTTTAATCAGGCCATGATGGAGTTTGGATCATTACAATGCAAACCTAAAAATCCGGATTGCTTGCAATGTCCTTTACAAACTTCATGTGAGGCGCGACTGAGAAACAAAATCAATGACTTACCCGTAAAATTAAAATCACA
Organism: Daejeonella sp.; assembly: GCA_044341405.1. Lineage (GTDB taxonomy): Bacteria > Bacteroidota > Bacteroidia > Sphingobacteriales > Sphingobacteriaceae > Daejeonella. The sequence continues at coordinate 4,060 of JBIIRT010000141.1, forward strand.
AAAAAGCAAGGATCGGTATTTCAACTATATTGTTGCGATTAAAAACGATAAAATTCTGGTTAATAAGCGCTCTTCCGGTGATATCTGGGAAAATATGATCGATCTTCCACTTTTTGAAACAGACTCCCCTATTGAAGTTCCGGATCTGATCCAATCAGAAAAATTTATTGGAGCTTTTGGTAAACAAGTGCTTATTCGGTCGATATCTAAACCAGTAAAACATATTTTAAGTCACCAGAAACTCAATACCAGTTTTATTCAAATTGAGCAATTCACAGAAGAATTTATCACGAAACAATCCTGGTTCTATGTAAGCAGAGAAGAATTTGAAAAATTGCCTCAGCCAAAACTAATTTTCCAATTCTTCGAAAATTTCTTTAAATTGTAATTGAACCACCTATATTAAAGATCATGTCAGGTATTAACAAAGTCATTTTAGTTGGACATTTAGGTAAGGATCCTGAAGTCCGGCATTTAGATGGGGGAGTTACTGTTGCCAGCTTCCCCTTAGCAACTTCAGAAACCTATAACAAGGATGGCAAAAAAATAGAGCAAACCGAATGGCATAACATTGTTATGTGGAGAGGTTTAGCTGACATTGCCTCTAAATACTTGCAGAAAGGCAAGCTGGTGTATATTGAGGGTAAATTAAGAACCCGCTCTTTTGAAGATAAAGAAGGTCATAAAAAATATACTACAGAGGTTGTTGCAGAGAACTTTACTATGCTGGGCCGCAAAAGTGATTTTGAGGGACAGGGTGAAAATAGTCAGCAGAAATCTGATGATGAGCATGGGGCCAATAATCATGTCATTGCAAAAGAAGATCAGCCAATGAACTATGAAAAAGGGACTGATGATGATTTGCCGTTTTAGGTTCGATATTGAGAAGGCACCCTTAATTTAGGATTGGATTGTAAAGATGCAGTTAAATGAAAGCCTAATTGATGGATGTTAGGTTGTCCAGTTTTATTGGTTAGAATGATGGATTTTATGTTTAAACTTTGTTCTGTTTTTGATCAATAGCCCAAAAAAATCTGCTTTTTTATTTGAAAATGAATGGCACTGCCTTTGGCTGCCGCTAGTCCCGTGATCCATTACAAGCCCGGCATTAAATCCAGTTTCAATCAGAATTATAGCCTGCCGGGGCTTTCCATTTCTCCCGGGTTTATGGCGGATCAAGCCCGCCATGACAATCAATAAGATTTTAATAATCACCAAAAGGGAAAATTGTCTTTTGGGTAGGCCTTGTTTCCCTTCCGATTCCGCCACCGAGCAGGATTCTCCTGTTTAATTAAAATTGATTTGTCATCGTGGCGGATGCGACGACTTCAATTAATAAATAATGATTTTTCTATTCGGGATCATTCCTTACCTCGAAACAAAAATAGCCCGGAAAATTCCAGGCTACAGTTTATTTTGTAAGAATTTAAGAGATTCCTATTTTACTTGCATATAATCAAGTGTAAGCCCGGCCAATGCTTTTACTCCCAACTTAAATGAACTTTCATCGATCATAAAATCTGGAGTATGATGAGATGGAGCAGTTTTAGGATCCATACCTTTTGGCATTCCTCCTAAAAAGAAAAACAGTCCGGGAACTTTTTCCTGAAAAAATGAGAAATCTTCAGCTCCCGTTATCGGTGGTATAAGCTTCACATTCTCTGGTCCTGCTACTTTTGCAAGGCTGGGAAGCATCTTTTCAGTTAGAGCCAGATCATTAAAAGTAACCGGATAATGATTACTGTAAGGAATTTTTATTTCAACTGTTGCACCACCAGCCTCTGCAGTTTTGGTTGCAATTGTTTTAATCCTATCAATCAGCATTTTCTCATCTTCAACGCTCAGAGACCTGATCGTTCCCAACATCTCTGCACGTTCAGGAATGATATTAGAACGCACTCCCGCATGCAATGAGCCAATCGTTACAACTCCAGCGTTTTCAGTGACATTCAAATTACGGCTTACAATGGTCTGTAAATTATTGATAATTTGTGCTGAGATCACAATCGGATCAACCGATGCCCATGGAGCGGCGCCGTGTGCCTGTCTTCCTTTCACAATAATCTGCATATCATTTACTCCGGCCATCATTCCCCCGGGACGATAGGTAATCTTTCCGGCTTCTGTCTGGGCCCAGATATGTAATCCAAAGGCTACATCCACTTTAGGATTTTCGAG